>JAYVRH010000029.1:0-8954 GCA_043776495.1 Cyclobacteriaceae bacterium | reverse complement strand
TTTGTCCGCGACTTCTGTATGCACAGAGTCGATGATGATTACTTCGTTTGATTCACCAAAATTCATGTTGTTATTTTTTGATTAAACATTTATGAACATTCAAAAATGGTTTAATCAATGCATAAAAAAAAGCGATTCACTATTTATAACCAGTCACTTGTCTTACCTGAATTGTTGCTCGATAAGTCAAATGAAAGTGAAATGTATGACTTCTATGCATTTACGTTCAATACCTTAAACAATGTCTTTAGTTATAAATAGTTGATAATAATGCTTAGCGCGTAAGACTTTAGAGATTATTGATACAGAAACAAGTCCAACTTCGACCCATGGGGGTACGAATAAGCCAATGGACTATTGCGACTTCGAAGCTGAGAAAGCCATCGCTTTCCTTCGCTGATCATTTTGCAAATACATTCAAGGAATTTAGTCTGAATTTTTAAAGTCCAGACAAAGGCCCCTCCTAAATCTCTTATTCTTAGGCCTGCAGCAAAAAGAAAGGCTGCGCTCGAGTAGCACAGCCTTTTTAATAGAAAATTTAAAGCTCTTAGTTAGGATTTGCTTTATCCCACTGAACTTCAGAATCAGGTCTTACCATGTGCGTGAAAACAACATAAGTATTACCGCTGACGGCTCCTTGTAAAGGGAGGATGCTAATTTTATTATACCTCCGTGCATCAAACCATCTATGGCCTTCCCAGAATAATGAATACTTTCTTTGAACGAGCAATTCATCCAGCAATTGGGCCTGAGTGGTTACTGTAGGCTTCGCCACCGCCAGGGTTGGAAGCCCACTACCCGTGCGAATTTTATCAAGAGCTGTTATGCCTGCTGACAAATTATTCAAATTAATATCTGCTTCTGCTTTCATGAGAACCAATTCCTCATTTCTGATAATAGAAACTGATGAAGTATTGCCTGCGTACGTCCTGACTTCATACTTTGACAGGACGGCCTGCCCAGATTGACGGGGCGTAGTGCGCAAACCAACCTTAGCCAGACGCGTGTCACCAGCTTCGGCAGTGGTCACAAATTCATCATAAATCACGTAAGGGGCGCCGGTATCGTTTGGCTTATGCCACATCGAATTCGTGATGTCGCCGGGAGTCGTTGAATAGGTGAACACAGGTCCTGCAGACAAAGATCCGCCAGCACTATAGAAGGAAGCGGCAAGCGCTGTATTTACGCCGGCCCAGTCTTTCTGATACATCGCAATGCGTGCAGCAACGGCTCTGTTAAACTTCGCGAAGGTGGAGGGCTTATCATATCCCGCCCATCCACTGGTCATCGGGAAGGCAAAAGCATCATTGGCAGCAGCAGCAGTCTGCAGCGATGCGAATCCTTCATCCACATAACCTTTGAGAACAGTAAGACCACTGGGATAGGTACCAAAGGGCCCCGGCTTCAACTGGTCACCAGGAGACGTCAGGTCTTTAAACGACTCGCGGATACCCTGGTCATTCTGCATGTTCAACAGGTTAAGTGCCAAATAGGCCTGAACGGTTCTTGAAAAACCTCTGATGCCTTCCTTCTGATCGGCGCTTAAGGCAGTGGCCGTCTGAGCAGACTGATCAAATACTACTGCGCGGTGTCTTCCTTGCGAGAAGAGGGAGTAGTAGCCATTGAAGATACCAGTTGGGTCATTCGCTCCATTAAAATTGGCAGCAGTTGTTCCCAATATTTCAGTGAAATAACGATTGTCTGTGGAGGCAGAATAAATAACCTCCCTACCAACAGCACCCGAGTTCAAATAGAAATCGCGGATACCGTCGCGCATGGTGGATTGCAAGCCAATCCCCAGGTAATTGATTTGATTTTGTGTAGGATTGTTTGTTACAGAGCCCAATGATGCTCTGTTAGGGTCCACAGTGTTATCAACATTGCAAGAAACCACACCAAACAATCCAATCAGGAAAATCAATGATTTTTTATTAATATTTTTCATGGATTCGATGATTAAAAAGTTACCGTTAAATGAAAGAACATCCTTTTGGCAGAAGGGAAAGACAATAAGTCCACGCCACCGCCTACAGGTCTGTTTCCGAAGTTAGATGCTTCCGGATCATATCCGTAGTAATCTGTCCAGAGTGCAAGGTTGTTTCCGGAAACACCAAGTCTGATGCCTTCTATTGCTTTGCTCCAACTGCTGGGCAATGACCTCATTGGAACATTGTAGTACAATGCGACTTCCCTTAACTTGATATAGCTGGCATTCTGAACATAATTTCTTGTTGTTGTGCCTGGCTGACCAAGTTGTCTTGCAATCCCAACGGGTGTAGATCCATCGCCTGATTTATTATTCCAGTCTGGTGAAGTCCCACCTTCGTCGGTAAGTTCCTGGTTAAGGGATGAATTGTAGTTTCCTTGAGCGGTATGGAGTAAGAAAGAGAACTCAAAATTATTCAGGAAGGTGAATGAGTTTCTCCATGACATTTGAAAAACAGGCTGAGAGTTTTCATAGCGGGTCTTGACAGTACCCACTTGAGGAGAACCATACCAAGCGCTGGGAGACTCACCCAACCTGATGCGGTTGGTTCCGAAATCACCAAAACCGCTGGATCCGACCTGGTATTCAGGTACGATCAAACGAGTGATCTTGCTTCTATTTTGCCAGTAGCTAAGGGTGGTAGACCATGTGAACTTTTGCGTGTTAATCACAGCGGCACCTAATCCTAATTCAATTCCAGTATTCTCGAGATCACCCACGTTGAATGCAGAGATTGAATTAACACCTGTGCCTGGAGAAAGGCTGTACGCATCAATAAAGTCACTGACTTTCTTGGTATAGAGCGTTGCTTCTAATGTGATTTTGCCATTCAGGAATCCGAAATCTGCGCCATACTCGAATTCATTGGCTGTCTCAGGCTTGATGCCAGGATTACCATTGGCGGTTGTGGGAATAAAGCCCGCCTGGCCACCAATTAACACATCATTCATTGCTGTAAACTTTGCGCCAAAGCCAGGAGCGTTTCCAGTTTGACCATAGGCAGCACGCAACTTAAAGGCCGAAACAGCGTCTACTTTCCAGAAATCGAAGTTCGCAATATTCACAGCCACGGAAGCTTTCGCGAAGGGATAGAACTTGGTATAGTCTCCGTTCAAACTTGACTTGTCCCAACGAACACCTCCGGTCGCAATAACTTTATCGTCCCAGTTGATTTCTTCCTGAACCACCATCCCAACATCCTGCCATGTAGCAAAAAATTGGTTGGGAGTTCTTACAGCACCCGTGTTAGGATTTCTCTGACCGGGCTTCAAGCCTTCACCCTGTATGGAACTGATATCCTGATCGGTAGTAAGTCTGACCCCACCGAATGACGTGGTGAAGTTGAATTTATTCATCTTGTATTCGTCGATCAGGAAAGCCTGAAGATTTGTATTGGTATTGCGGCTTTTGCTGTAACGGGAAGCACCTGGATTGGCTCTTCTCGCCTGGTATTGAACATCTTCAGGCATGTAAACTTCTGATTCTGTTAACACAAAATCCACACCGCCTTGAGCGCTCACCTTCAATGAGTGATCTGACTTATTAATCAAAAACCAATTCGCAGAAAAAGACTGTATGAATCGGTTTGTCTTTTCATTGTTTACGCCTTTGTCAACAATCTCGAGAATATTTTGACCTGTAAGGGGATTCTGTGGGTAAACGCCATTGGTGGGACGCTGCTCTAGCCAATTGGGCAAATAGGCCATGTTATAACCTAATGAAACCCCATTGTTATCGTTACCACTGAAACTTCGAGAGGTGGTCGTATTCAAATAATTTGAATTAACCGTGAAGCTTAGGTTCTTGTTAACTTTAAAATCAAGATTTACGCGAAGCGAATTTCTTGTAAACCCTGTTCTTTTCTGAATTCCATCTTCTTTCGTGGTTGATCCAGCTACATAGAATTTTACTTTGTCATTTCCTCCGGAGATATTCAACCTCGAAGAAGTTAACATCGCTGTATTTCCATAAACAATTTTCTCGTAATCCTGGGTCTTGCTTCCAGATCCATTGGCTGCAAATAAGGCAGCCATTTCAGGATTTGAAATAAGCCAGATCCCTTGATTAATTTTATTGGTATCCCAACTGGTGGCACCAAGGCCTGTGAGATGGAGTGCCGAAGTCTGTCCAACATCTTGTCCAAATACAATGGAGGTCTTACCTGCTTTACCCTTTTTAGTGGTGATCAGGATTACACCAGCATTGGCTCGCGTTCCATAAATAGCAGAGGCGCTGGGGCCTTTCAAAATTTCAATGGTTTCAATATCAGCAGGGTTGATGTCCGCAATACGGTTTGTAGCCTGGTCCTGGGTTCCAGAGGTTTGGCCCGTAGCACCACTGAAAGCACCTGTACCCGCACCGGTCTGAAACTGTGAATTGTTGACATAAACCCCGTCCACAATATAAAGGGGCTCCGAGTTTTGGTTCACAGAAGAAATACCACGCAACCTCACTGAAAAGCCGCCACCTGGTGCACCGCTATTTGCGGAAATGTTGGCACCCACGATTTTTCCATTCATGGCAGCATCCAGCGTAACAGCCCTGGTTATTCCAACCAGGTCCTTCGCAGAGATTGTACCAACAGCGTTGGCGAGATTGGATCTTTTTACCGTGGTAGCCAATCCTGAAACGATCACCTCTTGTAAGGTAGAGATGTCCTCAGAAAGGGTCACGTTTAACGTGGAGGCATTCCCCACTTTAACGGCCGTTGTTACAAATCCCACAAAAGAGAAGATCAATTCTGAATCAGCACCTGGCACCGACATGCGGAAAGAGCCATCTGAATCAGTAATGGTGCCTGACGATGTCCCTTTTAGGACAACGTTCACACCAGGCAAAGGTGAACTGTCCGCTGTGGCAGTCACTTTTCCGGTTACTTGTCTCTCTTGAGCATACACACTGCCTGTGGACAGCAATGCAAGCAGAAGAAAAACCTTTAGATTTTTGTTCATAGTTTTAAGTTTAGGTTAGAAATTTGAGTCTGCAAACGTAGTGATTTTTCTACTAACTAACGCTAGCCGGGCCTGTAAAAAGGGCTTAAATCGCAGTTGGTAACGTTTGCAGAACGTAAACACGCCACCTGAAAATCTCCCTTGCATACTTGAAAAAAGTGATTTTCAAAGGGATTCGGCCATCCTAACCAATTCATTCACCGACTTCCAATTTCTGGTGGTGGCGACCACTTTTAACTTATTCTCAAAAAAGTGATTTGACAATTTTGTGTTTCCATATCCATTGGGGCAAAACAAATAGATCGTTTTGCCGGAAATGATGAACTCATCTTTCCCATATATTCCTTGAACAATTTTTTCAACGCTCGCCTTCTCAGGATCTTCTGACAGGAAAGTTACATGCAGGTAAGCGTTATCCTCTTTTCTCCGGACAAATGGGTTGTGCTTAGAAATCTCGACTAATTCACTTTTGTCTTTCACCAACACAGGAACTGCAAAACCAAATTCCTGTTCGATTTTCCTAACAATCTTCTTTTCCAATTCCTTTGGGTCTGTGCTTTTGTCCTGAAAGATTACGTTTCCACTTTGAATATAAGTCGAGACATTGCTAAACCTAAGATGTTGAAATAGGTCTAATAACTTGTCCATTTTGATCATGTTATGACCACTGACGTTAATGCCTCTTAGGATGGCTACGTAGACCGGCATGATTATTCTTGAATGCACTAAGGTAAATATAAATCAACGTGCCTTCTGCTAAAGTTGATCGCACTGGCTTTTTTGTTCTATTGTATTGATTGATCAAATTTTTCACAAAAGCAATGAATTTGCGCTTACCTTCATCTTCAAGAAAAACGGTACATTAGGATAATGAAACCAATTCTGACATGGATGATTTTATTAGTCAGTCTTCTTTTGACCTGCTGTTCTCCAAACGCCTATTTCGAGCAGAGCCCTTCTGTTAACCTTGTTCATTTTAAGACATACGCATTTCTACCAAAGGTGGACAGCGCAAAAGTTTCCATTTACGATAGCGGGATCATTGATGAATTGATCCACAAGAGCATTGTGGCAGAACTCAACAGCCCTGGGTCTGTGATCACAGCCAATTCCTTCAGGAGAATTGAATACAAGGAAGGCCTGCTAATCATCGACTTTTTTGTGCGGTCCGAAGACTTGCATGGCGAGGCTGGGCCGAATGTAATCTTGACAACCTCAGTAAATTTGAACATCTTCTGCCAGACATGGTGGCAAAGATTCTCAGCAACTATCCCATCCATCCCAAATAATATTTCATTTCCAAAAGGCCTATGCTTAGATCACCAAAATATCTCGCAATAGCCATTGTTTCTCTGATGCTCATGGGGGCATTTTCGTGCAACAACAGGAAGGCCGAATCTCACCAAGTCATAACGGATGATTCTTTACTGAATCTGGTGGAGTACAAAACCTTTCAATATTTCTGGGAAGGTGCCGAGCCAGTTTCAGGAGCTGCGCGGGAACGGCTTCATATTGATGGTGAATATCCTGACAATGACAAAAATATTGTGGCGGTCGGAGGAACCGGCTTTGGGGTAATGGCCATTCTTATTGCCATAGAAAGAAATTTTATCACGCGCGCTCAAGGTCTTGAACGGCTACAACAAATTGTGAGTTTTTTTGAGCGCGCTGATCGATTTCATGGCGTCTGGCCGCATTGGGTCACCGGTGAAACGGGGAAAGTCAAACCGTTCACTGAAAAAGATGATGCAGCTGATCTGGTGGAGACTTCCTACTTGATACAAGGCCTGCTGTGTGTCCGCCAATATTTCAAAGATGGTACAGAAGAAGAACAGAAGATTGCATCGAGAGTGGATGAACTTTGGAAGGGCGTTGAATGGGATTGGCATCGTAATGGAAAAAACATATTGTACTGGCATTGGTCACCGAAATTTCAGTGGGAGATGAATTTCGGGATTGAAGGATACAACGAATGTCTCATTACCTATGTGCTGGCAGCTGCTTCTCCAACCCATGGCGTATCGGCCGAAGTCTATCATCAGGGATGGGCTCGTAGCGGTGGAATCAAAAACGACTCGACTCACCAACAATATGGGCTACACCTGGACCTGAAACACAATGGAGCTCAGCAATATGGCGGACCATTGTTCTGGTCGCACTACTCATTTCTTGGACTGGATCCGCACAATCTTAAAGATGCTTATGCGGACTACTGGCAGCACAACGTGAACCATGTACTCATTGACTATCAATATTGCGTAGAGAATCCTAAAAAATATAAGGATTATGGTCCCAACAGTTGGGGTCTGACATCAAGCTATTCGATGAAATGGTATGCCGGGCATGCACCCCACGAAGACCTTGGTGTGATCTCGCCCACCGCGGCCCTCTCTTCTTTTCCTTACACTCCGAAAGAATCCATGCAGGCGTTGAAGCATTTCTACTTTGATATAGGTGATAAGATTTTTGGCCCTTATGGGTTCTATGATGCATTCAGTCCGCAGAATGACTGGTACATTCAACGCTACCTTGCCATTGACCAGGGCCCGACCATCGTGATGATCGAGAATTACCGGACTGGGTTCATATGGAAGTTATTTATGTCGAGTCCGGAGATAAAGCCAGGGTTGGAGAAGTTGGGGTTTAGGGTTAATAAATGATGGACAATTTCATTCAGACCAAAAAATGAACCCTCATCTGAGGGTTTTTCATCTTGTCAGGATTTCCGACAGGCCAAATTGCTTGTCTGATTTCAGCCCTAGCTAAATTACCCCTGAGCACAATTGAGGTTTTAATGTCAAGTCGAAATACATTTTTACTGAGCATTGGAACTACCCTTGCGATTGGATGGTTTGGAATCATTGGAGCTATCTATGTTGAATTATCCAAACCAGTAACACAGATGAATGAAGTGGCCATCACATTTGATTTGATGGGTATAATTATTGTCGGTTTTATTATCTTTGGATGCTTTTGGAACGTAAACAGGAATATTAATCTCGAAAAAAGTGGAAAGTAGCCTGTACCATACAATCTTAGTCGTCGCTACGGTAATCGCTGTGTTTACCCCAATCATTATTGGTGGCGTTGGCATATTGCACACTGCCTCCAAGGAGCGGAGAGAAAAAATGGCTGAGCAATTAAGGGCTTCGAAATAGTAATGCGATCGGTTTGAAGATACTGTCTCGATTGCTTAAAGAAATAATTAAATTCATTAAATGGACGCATTACCTCAAGTTTCTCCCAAACACTTAAAAACCTCCCTATAAAACTCCGGATGCGCTTGCCACGTCGGAGCGGACACCAACCTACCATCCCGAACGGCATTCTGCTCGATCCAAGTCCCTCCTACGCTCTCTACTTCAAATCTTACGTGCTCATAGCAAGTAACCTTCTTGCCTTTCACCAGGCCGGCCGCATTCAGTATCTGGATGCCATGACAAATTGAAAAAATCCATTTCGCTTTCGCATCAAACTCTTTGATAATCTTAATCACGAGGGGATTGTGCCGTAGATACTCAGGGGCCCTTCCTCCAATGATCAACACGGCATCATAGTGATCTACCACCACATCCGTGAAAGCGATGTCGGCTTTCGCCTGATAGCCAGGACGCTCTACATAGGTGTCCCAACCAGGTTCGAAATCGTGCATTACAAGATGAAGCCAACGCACTTCATTGGCGGCAATGTGTGGCACATATCCCGCTTCCTGGAAACGGTGATATGCATACCATGTCTCGTATCCTTCTCCCCCGTCGCCGGTAATGAGGAGTATTTTTTTTGTCATGATGGGATTTATTTAAAGATAAATATAAAGACTTCAGGCCTTGCGTCAATAATTTCGCCCCTCCAGGGCTTAAGAACCACCGGGTATAAAATAACGAAGGGCTTCACCTTTCGTTATTTTACTTTCGCCTTTCAGGGCTTACAAATTCCACTGCCATAATTAGAGCTCAAAACGAATTCAAATTCCAAGACCTTAGCCCTAAAAAGGCGAATCTAAAAATAAGACGGGG
>JAYVRH010000028.1:0-2705 GCA_043776495.1 Cyclobacteriaceae bacterium | reverse complement strand
GATTGGCACAGCACTGAATTACTTAACTGCAGCAGAGTCAGTCTTAGTAGTGTCAGCTGCGGCGGTGGCAGTAGTGTCTGCAACGGCAGTTGTTGTCTCAGCAGCAGCTTCTTTCTTAGCGCCACAAGCAACAAAAGCAAATGCAAAACCGCATACCATTAACAGTGCGATTACTTTTTTCATAGTTTTCAGGTTTTAAAATTAAGAGTGCAAATATACAAGTAATGGGCGATTTAAAGGCATCCCCCCCGAAAATATTGGCATTTGGTTCAAAGCACCCTCAAAAAACAACGTCTATTTATTTCTTTCTAAAGAAGATACGCACGGGAACGCCCGTAAAATCGAAGTTTTCGCGGAGTTTATTCTCTAAAAACCGTTGATATGATTCCTGAATGTACTGTGGCAGGTTACAAAAGAATGCAAACGTTGGCGTAGCCGCATTTACCTGTGTGATGTACTTAATCTGTATGTATTTACCCTTGATGGATGGCGGCGGATAATGCACAATTTCCGGAAGCAAAGCATCGTTCAACTGTGAGGTAGGTATTCTTTTGATCTTGTTATTATAAACCTCTACTGCCTTTTCCACTACCTGAAAAATTCGCTGCTTGTGAAGGGCGGATGCAAAGATGGCAGGCAAATAGTCGATCGGGGCCAGGCTTTCCACCATCTCCTTTCTGATCTTATCGGCCGTTTTACTGTCTTTCTCAACAAGATCCCATTTGTTTACCATGATCACCATACCCTTGCCTTGCTTCTGGCCCATGGCGATGATGTTCACATCCTGCGACTCTAGACCTCTTTGAGCATCTATCACGACAATACACACATCACATTCTTCCAGCGCGCGCAGCGATCTTAGCACGGAATAAAACTCAATATCCTCATGTACTTTACTTCTTTTGCGAATGCCAGCTGTGTCGATAAGGATAAAGTCGTTTCCAAACATTTTGTACCGCGAATGAATTGCATCGCGGGTTGTCCCTGCTTCAGGTGTAACGATGCTGCGCTCCTGACCGAGCAAGACGTTGAGAAAAGATGACTTGCCTACATTCGGCCTGCCAAGGATGGCAATTTTTGGAATGCCTGCATTAGGATCTTCTACATCTTCCTGTATAAAAACTTTCACCAGGTCATCAAGTAGTTCGCCGGTTCCTCCACCATTCTCTGCGGAGATCGGATAAACTTCGCCCATGCCAAGGGCATAAAACTCACTGGTCAGGCTGGACTTGTCCGGCGTATCTGCTTTGTTGGCAGCGATGAAGACAGGTTTTTTTGACTTGCGTATGATGTTCGCAAACTCTTTATCATAGCCGGTAAGACCATCGCGACAGTCCACCATAAAAATCACAGCAGTAGCCTCTTCAATAGCGTGTTCTACCTGCCGGCGTATTTGTGATTCAAATTTATCGTCAGAGCCTGTGACATATCCGCCGGTATCAATGACGGTGAAAAACTTTCCAATCCATTCGGCATATCCATAGTGACGGTCGCGTGTTACCCCTGGCATGTCGTCCATGATGGCATCCCGCCGTTCCACCAGTCGGTTGAAGAAAGTTGATTTGCCCACATTGGGTCTGCCGACGATTGCGATGATATTGGCCATGTTTATAAAGAGTGTGCAAAGGTAACCTAAAAGTGCGGGAGGAGGGGGAAAGCTTTAAGGTTAAAGTAGAAAGCTGGTGCATCAAGGATTATTGGAGCATTCAACTTTAGACTTTTGGCTATCAGATTCTGGACCCGATATGTAATAAAGTTGAAGCCAGGTACCTAGTGCCAAATCAAGCTTTCAGCTTCAAGCTTTATGCTTTTAACTTCTATTCAAGATATCCGAAGGATCGCAGCTTATCTTTTTGTTTGCGCCAATCAGACGAGACCTTCACCCGTGTTTCTAGAAATACTTTTTTTCCAAAGAATTTTTCCATATCCAACCGAGCTTCGGTGCCCACCTTTTTCAACGAACTGCCTGCTTTGCCTATGATGATTCCTTTTTGTGAATCACGCTCAACAAAAATAGTGGCGCGCATGCGAATGATATTCTCTTCATCTTTAAAATCTTCAATGCCTACTTCCGTACTGTAAGGAACTTCCTGATTATAATTTCTAAGAATTTTCTCCCTGATTATTTCAGAAGCAAAGAAACGTTCACTGCGGTTGGTCAGCTCATCTTTTGGAAAATAGGGCGGGTGTTGGGGGAGAAGGTCCAGCAATGCAGGAAAAAGTTTGTCCACGTTCTCTCCGCTGAAAGCAGAGACCGGGATCACATTTTTAACTGGTAAGTGACTCTTCCAGTAGCTCACCATCGCCGCACGGTCGGCCTTCGGTGCCAGGTCTGCTTTATTGATCAACAAAAGGATGGGAGCCGACAACGTTTTAAATCTTTCGTATACTGATAGATCGAATTTCTCTCCCCATTCCACCACCAATAAAATCACATCCGCATCTTCCAATGAGACTTTAACGTAGTTCATCATCGCTTCATGTAACGCGTACTTTGGTTCGAGGATGCCGGGCGTATCAGAGTAGACAATCTGAAAATCCTCACCATTGAGGATGCCCATAATGCGATGCCGTGTGGTCTGCGCTTTGGCTGTAATGATCGACAGGTTCTCGCCCACCAGCTTGTTCATAAGCGTGGACTTCCCCACGTTGGGTTTGCCTACAATACTCACAAAACCGGCTTTATGTGATGAATTCATGTGTTT
>JAYVRH010000027.1:0-2710 GCA_043776495.1 Cyclobacteriaceae bacterium | reverse complement strand
TTCGACTGGATCAAAAGAATGGGGTTCCCCGGAGTTCTATAAAACTATTTCCATCAAAAAATATTTTGGCAAGTCCTCTATTTGAAACTGTAAAAAATGAGTTGATCAGTTTTACACACGTTGAAAATGAATTTGTCGATTTTGATCGTGATCATTTAATCTATCAGATGCTCAGCTCAGAAGGTCCACGGATATCCAAGGGTGATGTAAACGGTGACCGATTGGATGACGTGTATGTGGGCGGTGCCAAAGATCAGGCTGGGGCCCTATTTATTCAAAGAGCGGATGGTTCTTTTAAAAGTACGAATGAGGCCTTATTGGAGAAGGATAAAGTATCAGAAGATTCTGGGAGCCTGTTTTTTGACGCCGACAGTGATGGCGATCAGGACTTATACGTTTGCAGTGGTGGCAACGAATTCTCAACAAGTTCAACGGCATTGATGGACAGACTTTACATAAACGATGGCAAAGGAAATTTTAGTCGTTCGTCACAGATATTGCCAGTCTCGAGGTTTGAGAGTACTTCTACAGCAAAGGCTTCGGACTATGACGGAGATGGCGATCAGGATTTATTTGTCGGAGTCCGGCTACTTCCATTTTCGTATGGCCTGGCTGTGAATGGCTACATTTTGAATAATGATGGAAAGGGAAATTTCACGGAGGTATCGCCGCAGATTGCTCAGGGCCTCCAGAATGTGGGCATGATCACCGATGCGGCATGGGCAGATGTGGATGGAGACCATGATGAAGATTTGATGGTGGTCGGAGAATACATGCCGGTAAAAGTGTTTATCAATGAGGGCGGAAAGTTCAAAGACAATACGGATCAAGCGGGTTTGAGCAAAAGCAATGGATGGTGGAACAGAATTGAAGGCGCAGATTTAGATCATGATGGCGACATGGATTTTGTCGTGGGAAACCACGGATTGAATTCGAGGTTCAGGGCGACAGCCGAAAAACCAGTTAGCATGTTTGTCAATGACTTTGATGAAAACGGGACGATTGAGCAGATCGTTTGTACATACAGTGGAGACAAGAGCTATCCGATGGTCCTGCGTCATGATTTGGTCAACCAGATTCCTTCCTTAAAAAAGAAGTATTTGAAGTATGAAAATTACAAAGATCAAACCATCACCGATATTTTCACACCGCAGCAAATGGCCAAGGCAGTAAAGCTTGATGCCTATGAGCTGGCCACCTCCGTCTTGATCAATGATGGAACTGGCAAGTTTTTGTTGCAGCATTTGCCAGTGGAAGCCCAGTTTTCTGATGTATATGGTATTGAATTGGCCGACTTTAACCTGGATGGAAATCAGGATATTCTGTTGGGAGGAAATCTCTTCAAGGCAAAGCCCGAGGTGGGAAGATATGACGCCAGCTACGGTTTGTACTTAAGAGGAGACGGTAAGGGAGGATTTACTTCGGTTAATTCCCGTGAGTCGGGAATCCGAATAGAAGGTGAAGTTAGGGATATCATTACCATTCAGGTGGGGCAAAGGCAAGTAACTTTGGTGGCTAGGAATAATGCATCTATCGTGGCCTATACGACTAAGAAAAAATAAGTGGTTCGTAATCTTTATTTGCTCTTGAGCATAGCTTCTATTTTTGTGTCAATCTCCTGTGAGCGTGATCAAAAGCAGAGTACAACCACCATTTTCCATGAGGTGCCTTCATCACATTCAAGGGTTGATTTTGAAAACAGGTTAAGAGATACAAATGATTTTAACATTATTGAATACTTGTACTTCTTCAATGGGGGGGGCGTAGCAGCAGGAGATATTAATAATGATGGCTTGGTTGACATTTATTTTTCATCCAATCAGCAATCCAACAAGCTTTATCTTAACAAGGGCGATCTTAAATTTGAGGATATTACCGCCAAAGCAGGAGTAGCAGGGGAGGGTAACTGGAAAACAGGAGTTGTGATGGCAGACGTCAATGGAGACGGGCTTTTGGATATTTTTGTTTGTGGCGTGGGCAATTACAAGAAGTTTGACGGGTACAATCAACTTTTTATAAACAGCGGCGACTTGACATTTGTCAACAAGACAAAGGATTATGGGCTTGATTTTCAAGGCTTTTCAACGCACGTGACTTTTTTTGATTATGATCTGGATGGTGATCTTGACATGTATCTGCTCAATCATTCAGTGCACACGGTAGCTTCGTATGGCGATGTTACGCTGCGTTATCAAAGCGATCCTCTGGCGGGAGACAGGTTGTACCGAAATGAGCTGGTGCCCAGCGGCGTAACCCATTTCAGTAATGTTACGGAAGAAGCAGGCATACTCGATAGCCATATTGGCTACGGACTTGGCGTGGGTGTGTCTGATCTGAACAATGATGGATATCCTGACATTTATGTTTCCAATGATTTTCGCGAGAACGATTATCTGTACATCAATCAGCACAATGGAACATTCAAACAGGAACTGGAGGTGGCCATCCCACATTCCAGCAGGTTCTCGATGGGGAATGACATTGCAGACATTAACAATGATGGCTGGCAAGACATTCTGACTTTGGATATGATGCCTCGGGATGAGCGCGTTATTAAGACCACGGCAGGAGAAGATTCTTATGAAATTTTTGAATTCAAGTTACGTTATGGCTTTCACTATCAATTAGCCCGAAATGCATTTCAACTAAACAGAGGGGTTCACAAGGGAGGGGTTCCATTCTTCAGTGATGTAGCACCTTTGGCTGGAGT
>JAYVRH010000026.1:0-2714 GCA_043776495.1 Cyclobacteriaceae bacterium | reverse complement strand
TTTCATATCCGTCCATCAGATGTTTCAGATCCAATTTCTCCGACTCTTCAATGAGCGGATATACCACATACACCTGACGGCCAGATTCAATTTGTGATTTCAGGAAGCCATTCACTTGCAAGCGATGCGAATCATATTGGTGTGTGGTCTTAATGGGTTTGCGTCCTTTTGGCAATTCATCAATTACCGAAACTTCGAGGTCACCATACAAGGTCATCGCCAGCGTGCGCGGGATGGGTGTGGCGGTCATCACCAACACGTGGGGGTAAACGGAACTATTTTTTTGCCACAGTTTTGAGCGCTGGGCTACACCGAATCGGTGCTGCTCATCAATGACCGCAAGTCCTAAATGGTGAAACTTAACTTCTTCTTCCAGGAGGGCATGCGTACCCACCAGAATTTTCAAAGACCCATCCTGGAGTTGCGCATGAAGAATTTTTCTTTCTGCTTTTTTGGTGGAGCCTGTCAATCGACCAATGGTTATTCCCATAGGATCAGCATATTTCTTCAGGCTCTGAAAATGTTGTTGCGAAAGTATTTCGGTGGGGGCCATTAATGCGGCCTGCGCTTCGGCCCCAACCGCCAGGAGCATGCAAATAAACGCAACGATTGTTTTCCCGCTCCCCACATCACCTTGCAGCAGCCGATTCATCTGGTGTCCGGATTTCATGTCGTGGTAAATTTCACGAATCACTTTCTTCTGCGCTTCCGTAAGAGAAAAGGGTAAGTGGTGATTATAAAATTTTGTTAGAATGGATGTGTCGCTGAACACCTGCCCTTTGAATTTTTCATAACGCACAAGCTTCATTTTCAGCAGGCGCACCTGGAGGTAAAAAAGTTCTTCAAATTTTAGCCGGGCCTGGGCAGCAGCCAGTGCGGTGAGATCCGAAGGGAAATGAATCTGGTTTAAAGCATCCTTCTTAGGGATGAAATTGAATTTCTTAAGGAGATAGTCTGGCAAGGTCTCACGAATATGAGGCTGTGCAACACGCAATACCTCCTCTTGCAGTTTAGAAATAACCTTGTTATCGATGCGGCGAGTGCGAAGTTTTTCACTAAGGGGATAGACAGGTTGAAGATATCCACCCTGCTCACCACCCATGCTCACAGGCTCCACTTCAGGATGTGCAATCGTCAGATTCTTCCCAAAGCGATTGGGCTTGCCAAACACCACATACTGAATACCTGGTTTTATTTTCTGCAAAACCCACTGCACGGCCTGAAACCAAACAAGCTCCACCGTGCCTGTGCCATCGGTAAACTGTCCAACCAGCCGCTTCTTAAACCCGCCCCCAACGATTTCCATCCGGGTGATTTTTCCAACCATCTGGACATACGGCATCTCTTCGGTAACCTCTTTTATGCTGTAGAATTTCGTGCGGTCTTCGTAGCGAAAAGGATAATGTTGAAGAAGATCGCCAAAAGTGAAAATCTTCAATTCCTTTTGCAAAAGAGCAGCACGTTGAGGACCAACTCCCTTTAAAAATTCAATTGGGGTGTCGAAGAATGAGGCCACAATCTTAAAAGTGCTAAGGTGCTTGGGTGTTTAAGTGCTTAAGTTAGTCCAACTTTGATAAAATCTAATTATTCTAAATTCTAATGCTATTTCACGCCCATCCACAGAAGCGTCACGCATAGGCAGGGAGTTTCGCAGAGAGAAATCCAGGAGTTACACGGAGAGTCTAATAATTGAAACCAAATTACCTTTCATTTCTCTGTGTTACTCCTTTGAGTTCTCCGGGCAACCTTTGTGACACAGCCCTGGAAAGTTTAAGATGAAAAAGTAGGATTAGTAATTCGACTTAACTGCAAGTATAATCTTTTACAGTGGCGCACCTGCTCTCAGGAGGCAACAGCAAATCTTATCACATTATTTCTTCCACTCCAGGGTATTGATCAAATGCAATGCATCCTTTTTCATATATTCAATCGCAGGCTGTAAAGAATCGTTCTGAACTTTAATGTTGAAGTACACCGCTCCGCGCAGAAAATTTTGCGTGGAGTCGGTCATAGTGAACTGGAACTGACTGGGTACTTCGCCTTCCAGCTCCGCGACCACAGCTGTTTTTCCGGAAGGAGTTCTTACAATTGTTTCATCGATGGCGTAAGCTTTGATCTGATGCTTGGAGGTCAATACATAAGCATCCTTCAAATATTCTCTCAGGAGTTTTTCATCATGATTGACTTTCTTGTACGTCACATGAATGGTGGCTCTTAATTCGGGATAATAAATTTCTACCCAATTCTTGTCATGCACCCTGGAGGTGTCTTTCATCAACCTGGCGTTTTCGGAATATTCAAAACGGTATGGGAGCGTGTCGGGTGAAAGTCTATAGGAAGCCTCCGGCAGGATCAATCGGTTATATCCCTTGGGCTTGGGCTGATAGTCGCGCGAACAAGATCCGGCAAACAGCCCGAGGATGACGAGCGCATAGAATGGGCTGAGTGTGAAGCGGCTACTCCTCACCCGTTTCTGCGTCTGTGATCGTGACCCGAATTCTCTTAATTCGTTTCTCGTCTACGGATACAATCGTAAAATGAAACCTGTCATATGTGATCCTGTCGCCTGCATTGGGCATAGAACTATGTAATTCGAGCATCAATCCGCCCAGCGATTCGCTTTCTCCTTTCACTTCATCAAAGTATTGCGGATCAAGTTCCAGAGCCTTGCAAAAATCATGAAGTGATATCTTCCCTTCAAAGATAAAGGTACT
>JAYVRH010000025.1:0-9037 GCA_043776495.1 Cyclobacteriaceae bacterium | reverse complement strand
CACGTAAAGCCTATCGCGGCGGTGAGATCGGGTACATTGAATATCTGCAGTCACTTAGAAATGCTCTTTCCATCAAGTCAAACTATTTGGTGTCTCTTAATCAGTTCAATCAATCCATTATCAAGCTCGAATTTCTTCTGGGAAAATTTTAAATCAATGAAAACCAAATTCTGAAATGAAAAACTCTATTATATTCGGCATCTTCTTGCTAGCCCTTTCTTCATGCTCCAAAACATCAGAGCAGAGCCCGGTCGAAAAGACTTCAAAACCGCAAAGCGAAACCTCCGCCACCAACGAAGTTATTTTGTCGGATGAGCAATTAAAATCCGTTGGTGTCAAACTCGGTAGCCTGGAGAAACGGAAGATGAGCAACCAGGTAAAAGCCAATGGCATGCTGGATGTACCTCCTCAAAATTTGGTGACCGTATCGGCACCGTTGGGTGGCTTTGTCAAATACACTGAATTGCTGCAGGGCATGAAGGTGAGAAAAGGACAAGTACTTATCGTCATGGAGCACCCTGATTACATTCAAATCCAACAAGACTACCTCGATGGCAAAAGCCAATTGGAGTTTTTAGCGCTGGAGTATAAACGGCAGCAAGATCTGGCGACTGACAATGTCAATTCAATGAAAACGCTCCAGCAATCAAAGTCAAACTACTTGAGCACAAAAGCGAAAGTTGAGGGGCTCATGGCAAAGTTAAAGTTGATCAATATTGATCCTGTTGACATTGAAACCGGAGAGATTCGAAATACCATCACCATCACTTCACCCATATCCGGCTTTCTGACTCAAGTGAATATCAATATTGGTGTCCATGTAAATCCCACGGATGTCATGGCAAAAATTGTAGACACGGAACATCTTCATGCCGAGGCGCAGGTTTTTGAAAAGGACATTTCAAAATTAGCGATCGGACAGACCGTTCGCATTACTCTGTCAAACGAAACCAAGGAAAGACTGGCAAAAGTCTATCTCGTTGGAAAAGAAATTACCAAAGAACGTACAGTAAGGGTCCATTGTCATTTGACAGTAGAAGATCCGTCTTTAATTCCAGGCATGTATTTCAGTGCCATTATTGAAACCGATGAGCAGACCTCCGATGCGCTCCCCAATGAGGCAATCGTCAGCTTTGAAGGAAAGGATTTTATTTTCCTTGCGAACCCCTCCGACAATCATCAGTTTAGCATGATTGAAATTGTCAAAGGACGTACGGAGGGAAATTATACCACGGTGATGGTTCCTGAAACTGCGCTCAACAAATCTATTGTCATCAAGGGTACCTACGCATTGCTGGGCCTCTTGAAAAACAAAGAAGAATGATTTTAAGGGAGAATGAGTAACGGGCCTGTTAACTTTGCACAATGATCACCCTTATCACGGCAGCCCTTGTCCTTAGCATTCTTCATGGCGTGATTCCGAATCATTGGCTACCAATACTTGCCATCAGCAAAAAGGAGAAGTGGGATTTGTCAGAAACCACCCGCGTCACCCTGATCGCAGGCCTGGCCCATGCGACAAGTACAGTACTAATAGGGGTTCTTCTCGCATTCATAGGGGCCAAACTTGCCATTGTCGTGGAAAGTTTTACTGCCTTTATTGCTCCGGGTTTGTTGGTCATGCTGGGAATTTTCTACATCTACCAGCACAGCCGTCATCATCATTTTCATATCCATGGGCATCCTGAACAAGCCTCGAACAAGAACAGACTCATTTTCTCACTGGCGTCTGCCATGTTCTTTTCACCCTGCTTTGAGATTGAAGCTTACTTTCTGGTGGCGGGAGCGCAAGGATTGTGGATGGTGGTGGTGCTTGCGGTTCTTTATACAATAGTTACCGTCAGCGGCATGGTCATTTGGGTAAGACTCGCACACAATGGTTTGCTCAAAATGAACTGGCATTCACTTGAACACAATGCCGGCATTATTACCGGTGTAACCCTCATGCTCTCAGGGTTGTTAAATTTTTTCCTTCGTTATTAATTGGAAGTAACTGTTGAATGGGTCCTTCTTTCCAGCAGAACTCCAAGCCAGATGCAGAGCAGCATCATCACTGCCCCTGTTATGAACGGCAAGTGAAATTCAATTCCATAAATAAATCCGCTTAATCCCATCCCGGCAGCACGAGCCATAGAGCCAAAAGATTGATTTACCCCCAACACCTGGCCAACGTCTTTTGGATCAGCTGATTTAGAAAGGAGGGATGTAATTGAGGGGGTCATGCATCCATTCGCCAATGCCATGATTGCAAAGGCCGTCAATTCAATGGGCAGAAATGTTTTGGGTGTGACCCAAGGAATCATGACAAGAGAAATGATGAACAAGTACGTTCCATAGGTCAGCAATTTTGTCTCGCCAAATTTCTTTACCATTCGCCCCACCAGTCCACCCTGTACAATCACCGTGGCCAATCCAATAAACGCAAACATATTTCCCATTTCAACTTCATTCAGCCCGATCTTTTCTTTCCAAAAAAGGGTAACAGAAATCTGCATGATCATAAAGGCAGTAATGAAGATGAAGTTGATTAACAATAATTCACGGATCGTGGGTTTGCGCAATTCGGCAACAATGCCTGAGATCACTTTGAAATTGAATCTGACGTTTTTTTGTTTCTCTTTCAAGGACTCCGGTAGAAGAAAGTAAGCCATCACCAGATTGATGAGACATAATCCTGCGGCCAGATACCCCACCCAGTCAACCTGGCCGGTGGAAGAAATGCTTTTCATATAACCACCTGCCGTGGGACCGATGATAAACCCAAGCCCAAAGGCTGCGCCAATGAGGCCCATCGACTTCGCGCGCTCCTGCGGTGGAGTGATGTCTGCAATATATGCCTGCGCGACAGAGAGATTTGCCGAACCGATTCCGGAAAGTATGCGCGAAAGCAGCAACAACCATAAGTTCACAGTTTGAGAAAAAAGTAAATAGGCCAGCCCGGTGATGAGTACACTCACTAGAATGATCGGTCTGCGTCCGAAGCGATCGCTGAGGGAGCCCCAAAATGGGGCAAACAAAAAATTCATGATCGGGAAGCTCATGGCTATGAGGCCGACCTGGTAGTTGGCTGCTCCAAGCTCTTTCGAGAAGATCGGAAGGATGGGAATAATGATCCCAAATCCGAGCATATCGATGAAGATCGTGATGAAGATGATGATGATTGGCTTTTTCATTCCGTTGGGCGCGTGAAGATAAATGCATTTGGTTACTTTTAATAAACCCTCATGCAACAATTACCCGATTCCTATTTGAAAGAAGAGGTTCAGGATTTCCTCTTCGCACATGAGAAGAATGATGTCCAAAAACTTCTCCTCAAACAGAAAACTATTCTCGGTGTGCCCACGGAATGGATCGCTCAGCAAATTATAGGCAGGCGAAAAGCAAGGACCAAACTTGACACATGGTACCGCACAAAGGGAATAGTTTACCCGCCTTCTCTCAACCTCGAACAATGCTCTTCCGAGGCCACGGGGAAGTTTAAACCCACACTTCTTCAAGAAATTTCCAACAAGAAGGAATTGAAGGGCGTCGATCTTGCCGGTGGATTCGGCATTGACACATACTTCCTAAGCCTGCAAGCACATCATGTCGATTATGTAGAACCGGACGTAGATCTTCTTAAAATTGCCAGGCACAATCATCGCCTTCTGGGTGCCGGTAACATTTCATATCATCAAACATCTGCGGAAGTGTTCATTCATTCAAACACTCAACATTTTGATTTTGTCTACATCGATCCGTCCCGAAGAAAAGGGCAACAAAAAACTTACCGCCTCACCGACAGTGAGCCTGACATTGTGAAATTGCAGTCAGAAATTCTTCGCATAACAAACCATCTACTTATTAAGACCTCTCCCCTCCTTGACCTTCAGCAAGGGTGTAAGGAATTAAACCACACCTTCCAAACCATTGTTGTTGCCGTGGAAAATGAGTGCAGGGATTTACTTTTTCTCCTTCAGAACAATTATACCGGCATACCCGTCATCCGGGCAATCGACCTTGATAAAGGAGGAGAAATCATAAACCAATCTTCTTTCACTTTTGAAGATGAGGCTAATGCAGTGGCCACCTTCTCGTCTCCCCTCACCTATTTATACGAACCCAATGCTGCCATCATGAAAGCGGGAGCATTTAAATGGGTTGCTCAACATTATCAATTAACCAAATTGGCCGTCAGCACACACCTTTACACTTCGGTCGATCAAAAGAAAGATTTTCCTGGCAGGATTTTTAAAGTTTTGGAATTTGTAAAGCCCGACAAAAAATTAAAAGATCGCTTTGTCAATGGTTATGTGAATATTCTCACCCGCAACTACCCGATGAGTGTGGAGGAGGTAAAAAAGAAAACTGGTTTGAAAGAAGGCGGAGAACAGTATCTCATTTGCACACAGGATGAAAAAGAAAAATTAGTAATGAGAGCAGAGCGGGTGAAGTAACCTTACTTTGCTAATTCAACAATGTATTCAGGTGTCGAAGGTTCTCCTTTAAAGAATTCGCCTTTTTTACCCTTTGATAAAGCCCAACGATCTATCCACGAAATTCCCCAATTACCATAGGAGGATATTTCAGTTCTGTATGCGTTGTCTTCCAGGGCTTCTTCAATAGTTATGAAATCATAGTTGTTCTTTCTGAACATACCTGCGAGTGATTCCGTGTAGTCTGAATTCAACAAGCTGGCATGCAAAAGTAAAATGTGGCTTATGTTTCTGCCAAATAGATTATTGGCTTGTCTTTCGTAGTATTTCAATTTCATTTCTATATATTCAACATAGTCACGACCAATCCTTATCATAAGATCCTTATCCTTTTTAGCAATAGCCCTGTGGTAGGCCAACGCAAACACATAGTCTTCGTTGTCAATGGTGACAGGTGCAATTGAGTACGAATGCTCTGTCAGAAAATCATTGAGTGAATCGGCCCTTTCTCTGGAATTGCCCATATGTAAAAATGGATGTCTGAAGTACTTTAATTTCTTACCCTTCCGGTACAGTATCTCTTTTGTGACGGTCTCGCCTTTCAAAATGTTTTTGGTGAATTCACTGTATGGGGTAGTATTATAATCAGGGTGGGAATAAGTGTGGTTACCCAAATCGAGTCCGACATCAACCCAACTTTCAAGAAGTCCAACTTGAAAATGTATCAAGCCCGACTTATTGTGCAACTTGGTTTCATTGACAAAGCCAATGGCTGGAATCTTATTTCTATATAATGATCCAATTAATTTTTTCATAAGGTTTTTTTGAAATGATGAGTCTGTCCTGCCATAGCTTACCACTGGCAAGTCATCATACGAAAAACAAACTTTTCTATTTTGGCCAAGTGAGATGATTGTAATGAAGATGCAAATTATCGTTAAACAGGATCTCACATTCGCAACCAAATCGATGACTGTGCATTCCTTTTGCCCTATTAAATTTTGACAAGCCACCTTTAGATTGATTTTGAACATCGAACTCCTACTTTAGTATTCATGCTTTTCAAAATTAACGGTTACTACCTTGTGATAAAATTAGAATAAAACGCTTATGCATAGTGAAAACATTCCCTTTCAAACAATCCCTTGGGACACAATTGAAAAAACATCCCACCCCGGCGAAAGTGGTGTCGCTTATTGGCAAACGATTCAATTCGAAGGACTACGCATCCGTCTTGTGGAGTACAGTAAGAATTACATCGCCGATCACTGGTGTCAATTGGGTCACATTGTACATTGCCTGGAAGGAGAATTCATCAGCGAGCTACAAAGTGGAGAAAAGTTTCATTTAACAAAAGGGGTGAGCTATGTCGTCTCGGATGAATTAAGTTCCCATCGCTCCGTCTCAAAGGATGGGGTTAAGTTATTAATCATTGATGGAGACTTTCTCAAACAAAAGATTGCGCAATATTAAATCCTAAAACCAATCGTTATGAACAAAAATATAAACATCGGAATCCTGGCTATTGTTTCCGTATTGTCTTTGGGCTTCGGATACATTCAATCTATTGCAGCCGATAAAGCCAGGATAGAAGCTGAACGTAATCTTGCGCTTTCAATGGAGGTCCAGAAAGAAGCATCAAAAGCACAACAAATGGCGCATGAAACGCAGCGGAGGCCCATCTTCAACGACAACTGTGTGAAGAACTGAGGAGAAATTGCAAGGGAAAGAAATAAAAAAAGCCCGCGAGATGATCGCATTAATAGTAGGCAGTAAGCAAATGCAGTAGGCAAGGGTTGCCAACTGGCGATTGCCTACTGCCTACTTTTTACTTCCCGGCCGTTGCAACAGAAATCCCTTTGCCCATCGCCATCATCTGTTGCATTGACCGCTGCATACTATCGCTTGATCCATCCAGGAAAATCACGTTGCCCTTACCGTGTTCTGCAAAATGCTTGATCGATTCCGTCCACATTGAAAAAAGCAGGAAAGAAGAATCCAGGCTCGCGCTTTGCATTTCTTTTGCCGCCTGCGACATTCCCTTTGCTACTTCTTCTCTGAATAACGCCACACCCTGCCCACGCAATGCGGCCGCGATTTTTTCAGCTTCCGCAGCGATTTTGATGGCGTTTCCTTCTGCCTCGGCTGCTTTGGTCTTCGTGATTAATAAAGCCTGACCTTCATTTTCAGCTGCTGCCCTCAGGTTGTTGGAGGCCACCACTTGCGCCATGGATTTCATAATCGCTTCGTCAAAGGCGATGTCATTTAATTGCAAATCCAATAAGTGAAAACCCCATCCTTCGAGTGTATGATCCAATTGCTCTTTTACTTCTTTTACAATTTCGGTGCGAAGTGAAAGAATCTCCGCCTGCTTTTTGGTGGCCACAAAACTCCGGATGGAACCTTCAATGGTGCGTATGAGCGCCTGCATAAAACTCTTCTCATCCATAAACTTAAAGGCCACATTCTTTATCGTCTCCTCTTCCTGATTATACACAGCAAACAGGAGCATGGCTTTAAAATTAACGTTGGCCTGGTCGATGGTGGTGGCCTGAAATTCCAGTTCAACGGAGCGGTTTTGAATGGAAATCCGCTTATAAATTTGCTGAATCAACGGAATTTTAAAATTCAACCCCGGTCGCATGATCCGGCTGTATTTTCCAAAGACTGTCACCACAGCTATGGTTCCCTGCCGCACTGAGACAAAACACAAAAACAGTATAAAGAAGCCAATGACAAAAGGGATGAATTCCATAATTTTTGAGTTTTAGATTTTACAAAGAAGATAAAGGTGTTATGCCTTTTTCCAAATTGGGCTAAAGTCCGTTTTTTGTTTTGGTTAATAACCCCATACTTAAGTCTGGGGTTATTAGATACTGAGACTCTATATAGGCTTTCGCCCAAACAACAATCTACAGAAATTTCAATATCTCTTCTACTTTAGTTTCACCGTCAAATTTTTTCACCAGCCTCTTTTCATTGGAGTAAATAAAGAATGATGGTGTACTCATGGGGCCAAAGATGCGCATCACATCCTGAACGTCAGCTTGGGTAAAAATTACGTTTTCATATCCGGTAAGGTGGTAGGTTTCAGCAAACAGCTGAATATCCGCCGGCAATCCAGGGGCAATAAAGTACAGGTTGTATTTCTTAAACGCAGCTATTTTACTTTGAATATCCTGGGCCTCTCGCTGGCAATGGTCGCAATCAGGGCTAAAAAACACCAAAATAGTATTGCCCGGAAGCGAGCTGGCCATCACCTTGTCTCCTTTCAACGTGGTCAACATCAACTGGGGTAACTCTGTCGCACCAGCGTCGTTGTTGCTTTCTTTTTTTTGGGGTTGTGAACAAGCTGAGATTAAAAAGGCAGCTAATAAAATGAAGGTATTCTTCATTGATTTTTACATAAATTTTTTAAGCATCCAATACGCGACTCCAAACACCATCGACAGTGAGCCATATACTTTAACAACCTTAATACGGTTCTGCACATCTTCCCACCATAACATAGCCCATGGTTTGATCAACCCGATGATCAAAAATAGTACGGACGTTATGGTAAGAA
This sequence comes from Cyclobacteriaceae bacterium, assembly GCA_043776495.1. Lineage (GTDB taxonomy): Bacteria > Bacteroidota > Bacteroidia > Cytophagales > Cyclobacteriaceae > ELB16-189. The sequence goes on along the minus strand of JAYVRH010000025.1, from coordinate 1,057 downwards.
ATAATACGAGGGTTTTCACGTGAACCATAGTGTAAAGTTAGGGAAGATAATGATGATTTAATGGACGTGTTTTCCCTGCAGCGCTTCTGCTAATGGAGCGATTTCCGAAGAGACATTTGGAGCAAGGGGGCAGTTGGGGTACTTTTGCAGCCTTCTTTCGATGGTTTGAGGGCGGTTGATTTTCTTACTCTTTACAAATCGGATAGCCTGGTGCAAAACCTGGTTGAGGGGATTCGTGCGTCTGCAACAAAAACAATTCGACTCAAGGGACTTACCGGTAGTCTGGATGCCGTAATCCTTGCGGCCGTTTACAAAAGTGTTAGGTCTAGCCACCTTGTGGTCCTTCAGGATAAAGAAGAGGCGGCCTATTTTTCCAATGATATTCAAAATCTGCTGGGTGAGAAAGAAGTATTTCTTTTCCCCATGTCTTATAAGCGGCCTTATGAATATGACGAGACGGAAAATGCCAACGTGTTGATGCGTGCCGAAGCGCTGAGTCACCTCAGCGCTCATCCAGGGTCGCAGATCATCATTACCTACCCGGAAGCGCTCTCAGAAAAAGTAATTACCAAAAAGTCGCTCGCCAACAATACGTTTGTGGTGCAGAGAAAAGAAAAACTCGACCGTGAATTCCTCGAGGAATTTCTTCACTCCTATGACTTTGAAAAAACCGACTTTGTTTATGAGGCTGGGCAGTTTGCTGTCCGTGGTGGAATCATCGATGTGTTTTCTTTTGCCCATGAACTCCCCTACCGGATCGAATTATTTGGCGAGGAGGTAGACAGCATCCGCAGCTTTGATCCAGGCTCCCAACTTTCAGTCGAGTCACTCGATAAAGTGAGCTTGATGCCCAACGTGCAAACAAGGCTGGTGAAAGAAGATCGTCAATCTCTTCTCGAATTCATGACGTCATCCACCCGGCTTTGGATAAAGGATGTACAACTTACGACGGATATACTGGACAAGTGTTTCCAGAAGGTAACCCAAAGTTTTGACCGGATCGTACGCGAAAGTGGCAGTGCTCACCTGGCATTGGAACCTCAGCATCTCTTTGAGT
>JAYVRH010000024.1:0-2719 GCA_043776495.1 Cyclobacteriaceae bacterium | reverse complement strand
GTAGGCCTTTTTCTTGTCAGGTGTTTGAAGGAGATAGACGTAATAAAGCTTTCGTCGGGGGTAAATGGCATATTGGGAACTAAAACCCATCTTATTTGCCTTTGCTGTGTACCGAATTGCATTGTCTTGAACACCAAAAACTCCAATTGTCACGTAATAATCTTGTGCAATGGTTTGGGCCGATGCGGTATTGCAAATGCTTGAAATTCCTGCCAAACCGATCAAAATAATCAATACCCTCATAATCTAGAAGATTTCATTTTACCGAAGGTATGAAATTATCGAAAAACCGACACAAGGCAATGGTAAAGAAGCCGAATAATCACTATTAATGCGGCCTTTTGGAACCCATATTGAAATTATGTCTATTCGTGGCGGAGCACTTCAATTTCTACCCTCACGTTGGCCTCTGCTTTGATATCATCTACAGGATATAATGGCTTCCTCCCTCCCCAGGCTTTGACACTCATCCTCTTTTTATCAACTCCATTCTTAACGAGATAATCCAGGATCAAAGTGGCACGCTCTTCCGATAATTCCTTCGCTGATCCGTAGCCCTCCAAAGTGCCGTCGAGGGAAAAGAAATCAGAATTTTCATTTGCTCTTTTAAATATTTTTCCAGGATCATTGCCATTGGTGTGGCCGTGTATTCTCAATTCCAACTTGGGATTTTCTTTCATAATGACAACAAGTCTATCCACCTCAAAACGCGATTCAGGTCTCAGAACAGCAGCGTCTCTGTAGAAAAAGATGTAGTCAAGCCGATCCACTTCACCTTTTTTTGTAGCCATTGTCTGGCGATCAACTTCATCCCTTATTTTTTCTTCTTTCGTTTTTTCCTTGGGAACTACCACTGGTATTGCCTCCACCACTACCTCTTTCGGTTTTGGCTCTTCTACAGGAGGAACTACCGGTAGGACAACTTCGGGGGATTTTGCCAACTCTTGTACAGTTCCTGTAAAGACCCATGCCTCTTTAAAGGGTCCGGATTCCCGAAGTCGGTCTGCCTCTGCCCTTGCGATGGCATGATCAGGCGTTTGAAGCACAAATACGTAATACAAATTCTTGAGTTGGTTCATTTCCGTCTTAGGCTGAAGTTTCTGCCTCGTAACCTTCCGTGAGAACCGATTTGCATTCTCCTTGGTAGTGAATGCACCAAGAACAACCACATAGTTGTCCAGCCCACTCGAAGCACTTTGTGCATTCGCCTTTGTAATTGAGAGGGCTATCAAAAGCATGCAAACCAGAACAATAGTCTTCATTATTATGATTTTAAACCGTAGACTTTGCAATAATAATTCCGCTTACCCTGTAAAAATATTCAATTTAGGTCAAAATCATACATCGTTGATGGCTATTGATGTGAAATAATGATAAATGATCGCTGGACAGTCTCACCAAAATCATCCACAAGGGTAAGGAGATGCTTGCCGCCAGAGGGTATCAATGAAAGTTGGTGGGTCTTCCGGGTGATTCCCATAAACGTTCCATCCAAATGCCAATACACAACCGCATCCGAGTTTCTATGGGTTGCCTCAAAGACCGTGCTGCCAGTCTGTCCATTCAATTGGACCGGAAGAAATATCCTGGAATTGGTCTTAGGGTAGATGATGTCCATTGATACCAATGCCAAGGGATCATTGCAATCACTTCGATACGGGGGGAGGGGCCGATAAGACAAATTTCTGGATTTGAAATAATACTCCTGTACTGGGGGAAGGACAAACCAACCAACCGTTTTCAACTCACTCACCGACTCACACTCGCTGTGCACACGAAATTTTCCATCTTTAGACAAATGTACTAACTGATGAAACTTGCAAACCTGTGAAGAGAGTCCGGCGATTGAAGTAGTGATCGTATCCATCTTTCCACAATAGCCCGAAGCACGTTGTCCGCTTATGGAACACACCGATATGGGGTACAATTCTGATTGCGGTTTTTGAAACCACGCACTGCCTTTCAGCAATGAGAAGATATCAAAAAGCAATGGTGCGGCGGCCTCTGTTCCGGTAAGGCCTGGCCTCCCTTCTCCATCAGCATTGCCTACCCATATTCCAACGGCATACGAAGCATTAACACCGATGGCCCAACCATCACGTAGGCCAAAACTAGTTCCGGTCTTCCATGCAATTGTTTGTGAACTGTTGAAGTGCCTCCAACCCGTCTCTTCCCCAGGGCGGTATGATTCTTTCAACGCTTCAAAGGTGAGCCAAAGTGATGACCCACTGAGGAACGAAGAAGGTTCTAAATTTTGATCTGTGCCCGAATGTTCAATAAGGTATCCGGGTGAATGAAAATCTTTCTTGTCGTACTTGTTCTTCCCGGGGCGTTCAAAATAATTGTTGAGGGTCCGGGCCACTGATGCATACATTCCAGTAACGTCCCAAAGCGAAATCTCTGCACCTCCTAATACAAGGGTCAGGCCATAATGATCGGCGGACTGGCCCAGCGTCTTCATCCCTAGATTTTGAAGGAGGTTATAAAACTTTTCATACCGGTATTCTTTCAGTTCATATACTGCGGGAACATTCAATGAGCGTATTAATGCCTGGTCTGCAGCCACAGCTCCATCGTATTGCTTGGAAAAGTTTTTCGGCGCAAAACCATTAATCAGCGTGGGTACATCAGGTAATAATGTCTTTGGTAAGATCTTTCCCTCGTCCAACAGGGCAGCGTAAAGGAAAGGCTTGAGAATACTGCCGGTACTTCGGGATGA
>JAYVRH010000023.1:0-2722 GCA_043776495.1 Cyclobacteriaceae bacterium | reverse complement strand
TCGATACATTCTATTTTAACATCACCGTCATCTGGTGCATGACAGTATTTATGTATATCACACTCTACTTCGATTTGTTGAAGAAGTTGGTGCATGGGTTTGAAACCCGGAGAAAATACAGGAAGAAGAATGTTGGGTAATTAATTTTAAAAAAAACAATATGAAAGCATTGTTAAACCGTTTGACCTTGATCGTTTTGATGTTGATCATGGCGGCAGCATGTGCGAAAAAATCTGAAACAAGTTCATCCGACGAGTGGCCTGAGATGGAATCATTTCATATGGTGATGGCCGAAGCATTTCATCCTTACAAGGATTCATCGAATGTGGAGCCGGTAAAACGACTGGCAGAAGAAATGGCCCTCGAGGCAGACCGCTGGCAATCATCGCCCTTGCCAAGCAAGGTAAATACTGATGAAGTCAAAGACCAGCTGGAGAAACTAAAAGTAGGTACCCGTGCACTTTTTGATCAGATCAAGGAAGGTGCCACCGATGAGGAGATTGGGGCAACATTGACAATTTTGCATGATAGTTTTCATAAGATTACAGAAGCCTGGCATGGCGGAGGTGAAAAGCATGAAAATTGATTGAACAATAGAAGGGTCACTTTAATGGAAAAAACCCAAATGGTGATAGAGGCATGGTAACCTCGACTCAACCTGACAACAGACTTTCAATCCACTATCTTTCCTTTCAGGATCTATCGATATGAAGACAAAAACAAGCGCGGCAATTGAGAAGAAGAATCTATGGTTTGTGATCACCGCCTCATCCGTTGGGACACTCATCGAGTGGTATGACTTTTATATATTCGGAAGTTTGGCCACCATTCTGTCGGAGCAATTCTTTCCAAAGACCAATCCCACCGCCGCATTCTTATCTACGCTTGCGTTTTTTGCCGTCGGATTTATCGTGCGGCCTTTCGGAGCCATTGTATTTGGAAGGCTTGGCGATCTTGCAGGAAGGAAGTATACGTTTCTGGTGACGCTCATCCTGATGGGAGGTTCTACGTTTGCCATCGGCCTCATACCAGGATATGCTACCATCGGCATCTTTTCTCCGATCATGATTCTCATACTTCGAATTGTTCAGGGAATGGCACTGGGAGGAGAATATGGTGGCGCAGCGACCTATGTGGCAGAACATGCGCCTGTAGGCAAACGTGGATTTTACACGAGCTTCATCCAGACCACCGCCACCCTGGGCTTATTTGTATCTCTGGGGGTGATCCTTGTCGTCAGACAGTCAGTAGGTGTGGAGGCATTCGCAAATTGGGGCTGGAGGATTCCCTTTCTTTTGTCTTCAATCCTGGTGGTGATTTCAATCCTCATCCGAATGAGGATGCAGGAGTCCCCGCTCTTTGCGAAAATAAAATTTGAGGGAAAAATCTCTCCCAATCCTATCAGAGAGAGCTTTGGGAAGAAAGAGAACTTACAATTGGTTTTGCTCGCGCTTTTCGGAGCGACTGCCGGCCAAGGTGTCGTCTGGTACACGGGTCAATTTTATGCATTAACATTTATTCAAAAGACCTGCGGAATTGAGTTCGTTCAGTCTTACACCATCATTGCCATCGCACTCCTTCTGGGCACACCGTTATTTATTTTCTTTGGCAAACTCTCCGATACCGTGGGGCGTAAATATATTATGATGTCCGGTCTTTTGCTGGCGGTACTTTTCTACCGGCCTATTTACCGACAGATGCTCAGCTTGAGTGACCTGTCGTCGAAAGTGGAAATTGCTGAAAGTAAAAATATTGCAAGGTCGTCTTCACCAGGCAAAAAAGAAGTAACGATCACTGCTCAGCATTCCTATACAGACGGCACCCTGTTTATCCAAACGAGCAAAGAAAGCGCGGATGGCACAGTCACCAACAGCAAACCTGAAGTGAAACTTTCGACAAGGGATTTCTGGATGATGATTATGCTCGTGTTTGTTCAAGTCGTTTTTGTAACCATGGCATACGGCCCGATCGCGGCATTCCTGGTGGAGTTGTTTCCCACACGAATTCGCTACACCTCAATGTCGCTTCCATATCACATCGGTAATGGCGTATTTGGTGGCCTCACACCTTTTATTGCTACCGCCTTAGCTTCCAGCAGTACAGACCCGATTGTAGGACTTTGGTATCCCATCGTGGTTGCATCGGTCTGTTTTGTCATTGGCATGATATTCTTAAAGAACAAAGGACCAGAGGTAGTTGAATGAGTTCACATGTCAAAGAAGAAGTCTCAATGGGTCACGATCGGTAAACGAAAGGTAGAATTGTCCAACCTGGATAAAGTACTTTTCCCGGAAGACAATATTCTAAAAGCAGAAGTCATTGAATATTACCTGAAAATCGCCCCTACGCTCCTCAATCATGTCAAAGGGCGTGCTCTTACATTGATCCGTTTCCCCGATGGCATCCATGGCGAAATGTTTTATCAAAAGAGTCGACCCGAATGGGCACCTGACTGGATTGAGTTTGCTAAGCTGGGTAAAGAAGAAAAGAAGGACTATATCATCGCGACAGAGCCTGCGACATTAGTCTGGTTAGCCAACCTTGCTTCCCTTGAACTGCATCAGCTGCATAGCCGCAAACCCAATTTTGAGTGCCCTGACTATATGGTGTTTGACCTCGATCCGCCAGAAGGGTATGATTTCAGGAAGGTGGTGCCCATCGCCTTGGGCATCAAGGAAGCAGTGGAGATACTTGGATACACGGCCTTTGTCAAGACAACTGG
>JAYVRH010000022.1:0-9050 GCA_043776495.1 Cyclobacteriaceae bacterium | reverse complement strand
TTTTCTCTTCTCTCTTTTTGTGAGGTCTTCAACGCTCACATTCCAGATATTATCTTTCTCCTGGCTAAGGTCAGTTACCTCATGATTGTAGTGAACCGATACACCAGGTTTGCTCTTCAAATAATCGATCATCCCACGGGTAAGAGCTCCAAAGTTTACATCGGTGCCAATCTCCATACGGGTGGCTGCGACGGGTTGATCCTTTTTCCTTCCACGCATCGCAATTGGAAACCACTCACTCAGTTTGTCGCGATCTTCAGAATATTCCATCCCTTTAAACAAAGATGTTTGGCTCATGAGTTGATGGCGCTTTTTCAGGTAAGCAACATTTTCATTACCCCATACAAGGCTGAAGTGTGGGACACGGGTGATAAAATCCGCTGACTTTAAAGGAAATTGTTGCTTCAAGAGGTAGGCCCAGAATTCCTTTGACACCTCAAAAGACTCGGCAATCCTTGTGGCCTTCATGATGTCGATCGAGCCATTGGTACCCGGGGGCGTATAGTTTAGTTCGCAAAATGCCTCGTGACCAGTGCCTGCGTTGTTCCAGGCATCTGAACTTTCACATCCTGCTCTATCCAGACGTTCGAATATTTCGATGTTGAGTTCGGGCAAAAGTTCTTTGAGAAGAACTCCAAGCGTGGCGCTCATAATGCCCGCGCCGATCAGAACAACATGCGGTCCCGAGTGAGCAATATTGGTCTTTCTGGCCATAAATGTGCAAAGTAAGTATGATTAGAAACATTGTGCAAGCCTGTCAGGCCTGAAAATCAGCATTGCCATAATGCCCTTTTGAATTTTGTGATCGTGCCTTGCTTAGGGCTTGCTCCACATCTGTACGCAAACAGGGGCTGGAACTTTCACCTGGTTTCCAGTGTAGGTCAGCATCCCTGTTGTTTGATCGATCCGGAAAATCGCGATGTTGTCTGAGTCTTGATTGGCGACGAACATAAACTCGCCTTTAGGATCTACAAGGAAATTTCTAGGCGTTTTCCCCATGGATTCCTGTTGCCCGATCAGTTTAATTGTTCCGTCAGTCTGGATAGAGAAAATCGAAATAGCGTCCATGCCGCGATTGGACATGTAAAGAAATTTACCCTTAGGATCTGTGTGAATGTCTGCACTCTTATTGTAAGCAGTGAAAGAACCGGGCAACGACCGCACAGTATCTTTAATAATTTTGATTGCTCCTGTGGCTTTTTCATAAGAAAGAACGCCTACCGTTGAAAATATTTCTTCAACAGAATAAATAACCTTGCCGTCCGGGTGAAACACCAAATGCCTGGGGCCAGCACCGGGCGTTACCGAAACACTGACGGCGGGCTTCATCTTTCCGGTCGAACGGTCCAGTTCATAAGTATAAATTTTGTCAGTACCGAGATCTGATACAATAATAAATCGATTGTCGGGAGACAGATAAGCGGAATGGACATGGGGCTTATCCTGCCTTTCCTTATTGACACTACTCCCTTGATGGTGGATAATATCTGAAGCAGCTCTCAAAGAACCATTGCGCTCAATGGGAAGCACGGTGAGACTACCTCCACCATAGTTAGAAACGAATGCAAACTTTCCAGCGTGGTCAATGGAAATGTGGCAGGAGCCTGCATCTTCAGCTGATTGTTGATTGATGAAAGTCAGCAATCCGGTTTCAGGTTCAATAGAAAATGATCCGACTGACCCAATCGTTGACTCACCCACCGAGTAGAGAAATTTGCCATCTGGGCTAAACGTAAGAAATGAAGGGCTCTTGAGATTTGAATTTGTCTGCAGTTGCTTAAAGCTTCCTTTTGTTCTGTCAAACTCAAATGCATAAATCCCTTCGCTGCCCCTCACTGAGTAAGTGCCGACATAAATAAACTCTTTGACTTTCTGCGCGTTGGTGGCGGAATTAATGGCCATTAAACTTGTAAAGAGTAACATCAGGCTTTTCATTTTGTGGTCGTGTAAGTAGTTTGTTGATTATAATTTTACCGGGGCGAGCATTCCAATCATGACGAGATCATTTCCAATCAATTGCTGAGCACGACCCGGAGGAACGGGCGCATACCAATTCTTGTCTGGATTGGCCATATCAACGTAGCTAAGCTGTGATAGTCCTTCATCCCTTAAGATGAATCGGTGGGAATTACAGGGTGATGAGCCTTGGCTCAAAGCAGGTAGTGCCATTAGCTGCAAATCCAGCAACAAAAGATATCCATTTAGAATTTTCATGAAAGCAAAATTATGCATGTAAGCCAATCAAATGTAGTGCATTCTCCTAATTGAATTCCCTTATTGGAGCATAACAATTTGACAGGAAACGGTTAAGCTTGGTGTGTCTTCATGGTTTTTTGATGTCTCACCAAGAATACAGCGGACCATACGCATAATTTTCAATATGTTAATGGTGATCTTCTCTCAATTTGTGATAGTAGCAGAACTTGAAATAATAGTTGAAGCTGAGGATCGCGGCACCGGAGACGGGCCGCGAAGCCGGTCCCTTTCAAACGCGCTCGTTAGATTTAAATTATTTCTTTTTATAGCGATAGCTAAAATCAACATTCAAATTCAAATCACGATGTTTTATCTCAAGGGTTTCCTCATCAAGCTTTTCAATATTCCATGTTGATTCATTTCCACTGCTGATCATCATGAGTTTGGTTTGGTCCGGCGAAAATTTCCATGTTCCTCCGGAATTCACATTCACATCCGGGGACGATGGGAAAAGAGAAAGGAAGGTACCATCCACCTTAAACCGAAGCTCCTGATCGGCAAGGAATGACTTACTGCTTTTCACTTTTGAAAGGGCCAGCGAATCCAAGGAAGCTGAAGTCATATCGTTAAACTTCCAAATTGTTTGCACCAATAGTTTTGTTTTGGATGGCTTGCCCAGACAAGCACAGAAGCAGCATATGACAGCAAACAGGATGCCGGGAAAGATCGCCTTCAATAATGCAGTTAACTTCAAATCAGAGTGAACTAACCTTTCCAGACACCATCACGTTGTTTACCGCCATCGTTCCATACACCATCTTCATCGAAGGCTTGCCACCTTTCAGGCTCACGGTACCAAACCCGGTTTGTGTTGAAAGGAAGCATGTAAAGTCGCCAATTTTTGAATCGATGTGCAATGTCTTGTCCACCGCATCGTATCGTAGGCCTGTCAATCCCTGCAAAAGGCCATAGCTGCTTAGAGCACGGGCATACCAATGGCCGCATTCGTATTCATTGAAAGGGTTGCGTGTGCGACCATCATACCGATCACGGCAGGTTCTAACGATCTCCAATGATTCTTTCACATTTCCCATGAAAGCAAGATGAGCGGCAACCTGGTATTCAATGCCCGTCCACACTTCATCACTATAAACAAATGGGAGCGATAGTTTGCCACCTTTAGGCCAGGAACATAACAATAACCCTCCATCATCACCCATGGCAAAAGAAGGTCGCTGTGGATTAGAATGATTACTTAAATCTGCTTTGAGATTGTACTTGTGTACTGCTAGCAAATGACTCTTGGTTTTTTCAATGTCGAGTGGATTTTCAAGTCCGCAGGCACGGGCAATCCAGTCACCCAAAACTCCATCGGATAAGCAGCCATTGCCGTACTGGTACTTTGGACCTTCTTTCCTCAGCAACTCTTTCGCTTCTGCGGAATATTCACCACCATAACTTTTACTCGAAGCGTCAATGGGGTTGGGTGCAGTTAATCCATCAGTCATTATCTTTTGAAAGAAGTATTCACCATTGTATAGATCAGTCTCAATGTATTTTTTCCCAGCTTCATACAACTTTTTGTATAATACATTATCCTTTTTCAGGAAGGTACTCATTTTGCTAAAAGCCATGAGGGCACCGAGATAAAAACTCGAGCACATCCCATCCGGGCCCCAGAATTCAATGTCATAGGTGTTGTGGTGAGGTTCTTCCAGCACTCCACGATGGCGAGGATCCCAGGTGCGGATACAATAATCCATGCTTGTCTTGACCAATGGATACATTTTCTTAAGCCACTCGACGTCGCCGCTGATACGCCACTCACGATACACTTTCATGATACCACCCAATTGACCATCGGCAGCCGCATAAAAGTCGTGCTTCAGGATGCGGATGGGAAGGTTCGTGCGAAAGGCCTGGTGTCCTTCTGCATTCTGATCTTCGCAAAACTCAGAATGTCTTAATGTGCGTTCAAGAGAAGGAAAGAGGTGAGGGATGGCTTGGGCATAGTTCCATACATGAGTGCAACTGCCGTGACAGCATCCTGAATTGTCACTGCAGCCTTCCCAGCTCCACAATCTGCCATCGAACTGGCGCAGTACCGTCGGTGACTTGAGAATGGTGAGGTTGGCGGCAACGGCCTCCATAACTTCGGGCGGAAGTGTGCTGGCATAGAAGGCATCACGGAACAGTACAGATTTATTCTTCAGCTCGTCGTAGTTTTTTTCAAAGTAAGACGATGAGGATTGAATGTCTTTAAACTTGCTGGCATACCAGGGTTGATAGTCTTTTCCTTCAAATGGTTTTTCAGCATTCACACCCAACTCAGCGGTGGTATTGCAACAGCCGGAAGCCGGATCACATTTTTCTTCGCGTGTCCCGTCGTTGCCAACGTGCATGTCCGTAACAGGAACATACCAGTTGAACATGACTCGAATGGTTTTCTTTGCACCTGCTTCCAATGTGAACGGCACAAACAAAGAAGCGCCAGGCGCTCCCTCTGGCACTGGCTCAACCTGCTTGATCGATCCACTCTTGATTGTATCCCAGGCCATGGTAAGGGGATCGAACCATCCGCCGCGGAACCAGCAATGGTCAACAGCCGTCTCTGATTGATCCGTGAAAACGGCAAAATCACCTTTGAGAAATGGCTTGTCCGCTACTTCTTCACAAGACAGGACAAATCCATTTTTTATCTTTTGAATGGACCCCTTGGCGGGATCCTTTTTCATGAAGTTGCGCGAGTTATAGGAGAAGACTGCTTCAACTTTATCAAGCGATTCATTTTGAAAAGTATATTCAAGTGCACCGGCAGGAAGGCTGGAGTTATCTGCGTCGGTTGGGATAAAGGGGCTCCAACCTTCTATGGTAACAGCAACGGCTTCTTTAGGATCCCGTAATGAAACGGTTGCAAATGGGAATCGCGTTATAAATTCGACATTATGAAATCGAGGCAGACCTACGGTGCCGGAACCTCCATTGCCTGAATTGGGTTGACCAAATTTTCTCCAGTCCGGACTGGGACCCTCGATGATCCGGGCGTGGCTGTCAGCGCCTTTGATGGCCAGGGCCGCGAACATTCCAGGCTCATGAAATACTTCGGGTTTGTTTCGCACCGACATGTGTGAGATGGCACCCGTTCCTTCAAGGCAAAACATGCCGGCGCCAATACCGCCGATCGGAAAGGCAACACGACTGAGGTATTCGTCATGATAAGCTCCATTGTAAATTCGTTTCTCACCTTGATTCTTATCCACGGCTGGTTCAGTCGCGCCTTTTGAGAGAGCACCCGCTTGAACCAATGTTACAGGTGCCGCTGCAACGGCAATGCCACTGATTCCAATTTTTTTAAGGAATGAACGTCTGCCGGTTTTTGTCTTCATAGTTGGGAATTATATTTTTGATTTACGATTCAATGTAAGCAACGATGAAACGAAAATCAACCTTGCCATTAGCTGCGATTCGAATTTCCAATTGCGATTCAATCGTTTACTAAGGGTGGTGTCGCCTCGCCTCCACTCAAGGTGACTGTTTTCGTCGTTCTCCCTCGAAGGAGGTCGGGCTGAGCTGAGTCCCTGACGGCAGGCGGGGAAGTCAGTGGTAGATCGTTAACTAAACCACATTGGAAAGGGATAGGTAATTTGGTTAAGGTTTTTGATTCATAGTTCTTATTTTCGAGACAAATTAAACATCATGAACGAGACGACGCATTTATTATCAACTCCGGCCAATACAAAGCGCTTAATGCAGGGAATTGCACAGGACAAGGCTGGCAAAGTTCGTGTCAAGTCACTTGGCGTCATGAAAGCTTACGGAAACAGAAAAGCATGGGTGCTTAAAAAGAAATGAATAAACGAACGAATAGTTAACGATCAATTGCAATCTTGAATTTCCAACGCCCAATAACCAATTTCGAAGTCGGACTCAACTTCGAAATTCGGTGTTCAGAGTTGGACATTCAAGATTCAAATTTTTATCTTGCCTTGAAATAGAATTTCCTATTTATCCACCGTGCGTCTCAGAAACTTAAGCGCCTTCTCAAGATATTCCCCTGCAAAAAAAGCCTCCCCTCCATGGGCTGCACCATGCACTACATCGAACTCAACATCCAAATCCAATTTCTTATACTGCCCTTCCAACTCATGTGATTGGTTAATCGGCATCTGTGGGTCCTGGTCACCGTGGAAAATGAGCAACGGGGGGTCACTCTTGTCGACATGCATTACGGGACTCGCGAGTTGTGCCAGTGTCTTGACACTATCCGGGGAAGCACCAAGCAAAAGTTTGAGTGCAGGCTGTCGCATGTTGAGCCCGAACGGCGTGGATTGTGAAAGTATGGTCATCAGGTTCGATGCACCGAAGTAGTCCACGATTGCCTGGACATCGGAAGACTGATTTAAATAATTTCCGATGGAGCCTTCAAGTTCTTTGTTGCCATTGCTTACGCCCACCAGCGCGGCAAGATGGCCGCCGGAAGAACTTCCTGCGATGGCAAACTTGTCGCTCCTGTATCCATACTTACTTGCTTTTGCACGAAGGAAGCGGATGGCAGCTTTGATATCATGGAACTGTGCTGGAAAGCGTGCTTCTGTCGACTGTCTGAAATCAAGACTCGCTACAGCGAATCCATTTTCAACGAAAACTTTTGGAACACTCTCCTTTGTTCCGGATCGCCAGGCTCCACCATGAACCCAGATCAGGAGGTGGGGGGAGGCGATGGAGGGCGGCATGTAGATATCTAACCTGAGTTCTTTGCCATCCAGGGTAGCATAGACAATGTCCTTGTATTTCGGTAAAACTTGTGACAGTGAAAGATTTGGGATAGCTAAGAAACCAATTGTAAAAGAGAGGAAGAACAATCGGCGGTACCCATTGCCATTTTGAAACTGTGATTTTGAGCTTTTCCACATAAAACTCAAATAAACGGAATTTATTGATTGGTGTGGAAATCTCCATACCCTTGAATGTCTTGCCGGATGTGTTTCACATTCCGGCACCTTATGCGTCTCGCATACCAACAGAAACCCTGAATTTATAAAAACTCAAAATAGCTATAACTTTTGAAAAATTAGAAATCTGAAGCAATTAATCATCGTAAATTGCAATCACTCTCATGCCCGATTCAGTCATAAAAAAATCAACCTTCGACTTCCTTAAGAAATTGTCGGACAACAACAACCGCGATTGGTTCAATGCCCATAAAGATCATTATCTTCTGGCTCAAGCCAATGCTGAGTTATTCATGGATGCGCTGATTGTGAAGATGAATACGCATGATGAAATTGAAACTCCCTCCGGAAAAAAAAGTCTTTACAGAATTTACAACGACGTACGTTTTTCAAAAGATAAGTCACCGTACAGTGCCCGGTTTTCCGGCTACCTGAGGCGTTTGAAACCCTACCTGAGAGGCGGTTACTATATTTGGCTCAAGCCGGGAGGTTCCAAAGTTGGCTGCGGCTTCGCATATCCCAATTCTGAAGACCTGAAGAGAATTCGCTTCGACATCGAGCGCAACCATACCGATTGGAACAGAATGTTGAAGAGAAAATCAATTCAGTCAACGTTTGGAGCGATGCAAGGCAGCAAAGTACCTACTGCACCCAGAGGTTTTTCAAAAGACCATCCTGCGATTGAGCTATTGCGATACAAACAATTCTGGTTCGAGCATGCATTTAATGATAAGGAAGTTCTAGCTGATGATTTTGTGAGCAACGTAAGTAAGACGTTCAGAGCCATCCGGCCATTTTTTGATTATATGAGCGAGGTGTTGACCACGGATTTGAATGGAGAGTCGTTGGAATAGGCTGTTGGGTGTTGACTTTTGGCCATTGGCAGTTCGCTCAATGATTCGTAATCTTGGGCGTCTTTGTCTTAGTTACTCAGGCGGAACAAAGATTGGGAAATAACATTAATGCAGCAGTCAGAAGTCTTGGCCATTATGGAGTAACAAAAAAAGACGTTGAAGCTTTCTTGAATGAGCGTGTTCAATTACTCATAAAATCAATGGAGAACTCTTTAAATACTCAAAAGAAAATACAGGAGAAGAGCAATCCATGAAAGCATGAGCGGACGACAAAGAACTGCAAGCAGAGGTGGATGCAATGCGATGATTCGTTTTGCCAATCAGAGGTAAACAACTAATTTAATTCACTAACGCGGGACAGAAGCAATTTAAAACTCCCGCAACTTCACATAATGTTGGCGACAATTATTCTAGACTTATGAAGAAATGGCAATCTCTAAATATGAAGCTCAGGAGTTCGGTCATTGAGCAAATGTTGAGACTTGAGCAAACATCAAGTGATGCATTGCGAGAAATCTTAAGAATATATGACCACGAGAGCAGAACGTTGGGTAATCAAAGCAAATACGCGCTGACGTTCAAGACAAAAATTGATTTGTTGTTCGACTTAGGAGAAATTAGCGACATTGAGTACAAACATCTAATTAAACTAATGGAGATTAGGAATCAGTTCGCTCACAATCCAGCCGCTGGTTCATTTGTTTCGTTGAACAAAGAAATTAACAACCATCTATTAAACAATTGCCCTGACGAGATAAAAATAGGACAAGAGGAAGAGAAAAAACTTTATTTAATTTTTGAACACTTATGCGGACTGGCATTGGAAAAACTCTTGATTATTACAGCTGAGTATTCTAGTGCAGTTAAGGGAGAAATACGAAAACACATGAATGACATAATCATTCAGAATTTTGGTACTGTTTGGGAAAGAGCTTTGGAGAAGAATAAGGAGAAAATGAAGACTATTCCTGAGCTTGCATTGATAATTAACAAACAGACAGTACTTGACTATTTTTTTGAGGACCTGAAAAGGTCGATGAATGAAGTA
>JAYVRH010000021.1:0-9078 GCA_043776495.1 Cyclobacteriaceae bacterium | reverse complement strand
ACACCAAAGTATACCTACTATTTTGACCATCAAAATCGTCATGCGGGAAGGATCGCTCAGCCTGAAAAGGAAGTGAGTGTACCCTCAATCGATCCGCTAATGCTTTCGGCTACTACTTCTGCGGGCCCCGTGACATTTGCAGAGACCACGAAACCATTGACTCCCGCAAAGAAGACATATGCTCAAATGAATAAAACTGAGCGGAGCGCCCTTCGCACCCACTTGAAGAAGGAGGTGCGAGCCTTTGTGGAAGCCAAGAAGAAGCTGGTATCCGTAGAGTCGACAAAGGCTTCACAGGGAATGGATAATGATCTAAAGTTGGCTGCTATTTTCGGGGCTGTAGGCGTGGCAGGTCTAATCATTGGCGGTGATGTTTTTTCAATCATAGGAGGCCTTGCATTGCTGATTGGTGTTGTATTTTTTGTAAAATGGATGATTCGTCAATAGTCACAAAGAAAAATGCTATCAAAAAAAGGTCCTCCGGGGCCTTTGCTTTTTTCTGGAAAAAATTATTTTTGCATCATCTTTTAGAAACATCCTATGGATATTCAAATTGAAAATCTTTCAAAGAAATTTGGCTACCAGAAGGCGGTCGATAATATTTCTTTTGAAGTAAAGCCAGGTGAAGTGCTTGGATTTCTGGGCCCCAATGGAGCGGGCAAAAGCACCACGATGAAAATGATCACTGGGTATCTTTCCATGGGAGATGGTGATATTCGCCTGGGGGGAAAATCGGTGCGCGATCATAGCGATGAACTCAAGCGGCATATTGGCTATTTACCGGAAAACAATCCGCTCTATCATGATATGCCGGTCATCGATTATCTGGAGTTTTGTGCAGCACTTCAGGGGATGAAAGGAAATAAGGTCGATCAACGCGTCCGCGAAATGGTGAGTGTCTGTGGACTGAATCCTGAGAAACATAAAAAAATTGGCGAACTATCGAAGGGATACCGCCAACGGGTTGGCCTTGCACAGGCAATGATTCATGATCCGGAAATTTTGGTATTGGACGAACCTACTACCGGGCTTGATCCTAACCAAATAGTAGAAATCAGAAAACTGATTCGCGAATTGGGAAAAGCAAAAACAGTAGTATTGAGTACCCACATTCTTCCTGAAGTAGAGGCTACGTGCGACCGCATTCTGATTATCAACAAAGGAAAAATAGTAGCCAACGGGACTGCAGATAATTTACGCAAGCAGGCCTCCGGAAAGGAGATCATGAAACTTAGGATTGAAGACGGAGGTGCCGAAGAAATTATGCACGAGCTGCGAAGAATTAAATCGGTTGACACCGTCGAGTGGGTTGACAAAAGTTTAAACCGGTTTGAAGTGCAAAGCAATACCGGCCTTTCTTCCAAACGTGAAATTTTTCAACTCTGTGTCCAGAAAAAATGGGTGCTTAGTGAACTGATCCCCATCGAGACACGACTGGAAGATATTTTCAGAGACTTAACGATACATTAATATGCATGCGGTTTGGACCATAGCAAAAAAGGAACTTCAGTCGTTTTTCGATTCGTTGATTGCCTATATCCTCCTTGTTTTATTCCTGGGATTCAGCGGGTTCTTTACGTGGCTCTTTGGCTCTGACGTCTTCTATGTCGGTCAGGCCAGTTTAGGCACCTTTTTTTCAATCGCCTATTGGACGCTTTTCTTTTTTACGCCCGCCCTTACGATGCGGCTCCTGGCAGAAGAAAATAAAAC
The DNA here is from genome assembly GCA_043776495.1 of Cyclobacteriaceae bacterium. GTDB lineage: Bacteria > Bacteroidota > Bacteroidia > Cytophagales > Cyclobacteriaceae > ELB16-189. Next base: position 7,368 of record JAYVRH010000021.1, on the reverse strand, counting down.
CGGCACCATCGAATTGCTGCTGACGAAGGCGGTCACAGACCGTCAGGTCGTATGGGGAAAATTCTTATCGGCATTCCTGTTGGTGATCATCGCGTTGGCATTTACGTTTCCATATGTGATTACCCTATCTAAGATTGGAAACATTGATGCCGGTGAAATTATTTGTGGATATGCCGGACTGGCGTTGATGAGTGGCGCTTATATCAGCATTGGTCTTTATGCCAGCAGCATCACCAATAATCAGATTGTCGCTTTCCTGCTCGCTATGTCCATCGGATTGTTTTTTCATATCATCTTTGAAGTACTGGCAGGAAATTTTACAGGAGTTTTTGCCCAGGTGTTCCTCACCTTAAGCCTCAACAATCATTTTGAAAGCATCTCCCGAGGGGTGGTAGACACGCGCGATGTGATCTACTTTGCTTCCATTATTTTCCTTGGACTTCTGTTGTCTGAATTTTCCCTGACTAAACGCAACATGAATTGATTTCTTATGAAACAGAAATTACTCATCACCACAATCCTAACGGTCGGCATCGTGCTGGTGATCAATTTTTTGTCGAATGAACTGCACCTTCGCTTCGATTTTACTGAAACAGGTCAATACACACTGAGCAAGGCGACGCGCGACATTTTGAAAAATCTTGAGGAACCCGTTACCATAAAGGCCTATTTCTCCGCAGACCTTCCCGCAAGCATTAGTAAAACGAGAGATGATTTTCAGGATATACTAATTGAGTACTCCAGTCGATCGAATGGTATGATCGCATACGAATTTATCGACCCGAAGGAAAGTGAGAGCGTTGAGAAACAAGCAGTGCAAAACGGTATTCAACCGATAATGATCAATGTAAGAGAGAAAGACCAGGTGAAGCAACAGAAGGCTTTCTTGGGTGCTGCCATCAGCCTTGGTGAAAGACGGGAAGTCATCCCATTTATTCAGCCAGGTGCTGCCATGGAGTATGCGCTTTCTACCGCGATCAAAAAGATTTCCGTGGAGAAAAAACCGATCATTGGATTTCTTCAAGGCAACGGTGAGCCTCCGTTGGAGGAAATGGGTCAGGCGGTTGAACAGTTATCTGTTTTGTACGACATCAAAAACGTTAAACTCGATTCCCTGGATGTTCCACTAGATGTCAAGACTTTGGCGATTGTAAGACCAACGGATACCATTCCCTCCATACAAGTACAAAGGCTCGATGCATTTGTTGCTCGCGGTGGTCGAATGCTGTTAGCGCTCAACAGGGTAAATGGAAACCTACAGGAATCCTATGGGATGCCAGTCACGACAGGATTGGAGGCGTGGCTGTCTAAAGTGGGTATCACAATCCAGGAGGCTTTTGTAGTAGACGCCAAGTGCGCCTCTGTGAATGTTCAACAGCAACAAGGATTTTTTACCATGCAGACACAGGTATCATTTCCATACCTCCCTGCGGTGGGGAAATTTGCAAACCATCCCATCAGCAAAGGATTGGAAAGGGTAATCTTCGAATTTGTGAGCCCGATTAATTATGCGGGTGATACATCCCTTCGATTTACGCCGCTTGTCTTTTCATCCGAGCAGTCCGCCGCTCAGATGGCGCCATTGCGTTTTGATATAAACAAGCAATGGACACAAGTAGATTTCCCGGAGCGAAATATTCCAGTGGCGGGCGTGCTGGAAGGGAAGTTGTCAGGAAACCAAAATGGCAAGATGGTGGTGATTGCAGATGGTGACCTGGTAGTAAATGGCCCTCAACAGCAGCAACAGCAACCACGCAGGTTGCAGCCTGATAATTTGAGTCTTTTCGTAAACGCCGTTGACTGGCTTTCTGATGATACAGGTCTTATCGAATTGCGAACCAAAGGGGTAACCTCGCGGCCAATCCATGAACTAGATGATACCACCAAGACGGCGCTGAAATACGGAAATGTTTTATTGCCCATCCTCTTAGTAGTTGGTTATGGGTTGGTACGGTGGCAGCGCAATAGAATGATTCGATTGAAAAGAATGAGCGAGAACTATGAAGAAGACTAACAATTGGATGCTCATCGGCCTGTTGGGCGGGCTCGTACTGGTTTTCATTGCGATGAAAATTTTCCGTTCTCCAACGCTTGAAAGCAATCTGCCCGAAAACCTCACGGAAGTTGATTCGTCGAAAGTGACTGAGTTGATTGTTTTCCCAGGAAAAGATCGCGGCACCGAAATTCATTTGTCAAGGTCGGGGAAAGATTGGGTCTTAAAGACTGGTGATCGCACGGGGCATTTGGAGCAAGGACGGGGGAGTACTTCTCTGCAATCATTGATGAATCTTAAGCCACAGCGTGTACTCACGAAGAAGAAAGAAAAATGGAACGAGTTCGGCGTGGGAGACAGCACAGGGACTCATGTAAGAGTGATGGAGGGGAGTTCTGCTCAATCCGACTTGTGGATAGGTCGTACCGGATTCTCACAATCCACTGGAGGAGGTTATACCTATGTTCGGTTGAATGGAGAAAATGAAGTGTATTCCGTAGATGGGTTTCTGGAAGGACAATTCAATCTTGGATTCAATGATTGGCGCGATAAAAGTTTCAGCAGGCTCAAGCGCGATTCCATCGACAAGATCACCTTTCGCTACCCGGCCGACAGCAGCTTTGTTCTCGAGAAGAAAAATGGAAAGTGGAAGATGGGAGCGGTGGCCGCTGATTCAGCTACGGTTGTATCATACCTCGGTGGAATGGAGTATAAAAACATTCCTGCTTTTGCAGAAGTGGCTCCCGCTGGCAATGCCGTGGCGGTCATCACGTTTGAGAATGATTCGAAAATAATAGCGGCTCTTGAGGCGTGGCCCGGTACCGGTTTTTGGACTGTGAGAAGTTCAAAACAACCCGACACTTTCTTTTCATCAGATGCTTCCATGACCAAAGATGTTTGGAAGGGGAGAAGGGCGTTTGAGATTAAATAAAGCTTAGTCGATTGGAGCGTCTGTGAGCTTAGACTGCCTCGAAGCATATTCGACTTCAAGGCACTTCATATTTTAGAAGGCAATCAGGAAAACGTTTTTATTTAAGGCAGGCGCTTAATAAAAAAGCCGCCTCAGACTTGAAGCGGCTTTTTTATTAAGAATTTCTGAAATCTATTCCTTAATGCCATCGGCAAGAACGATCACCTTGTTCTTCAACACCTCAACAACACCACCTGTTATTTTCACTTGCTTCCTGGAGTCTTTGGTTTTGTATTCCACGATCCCTTCATTCAACAGGCTGATCAGTGGTGCGTGGTTGTTCATTATTTGAAAGGAGCCATCCGAGCCAGGGAACGTAACAATGGTCGCCTCACCATCAAATACTTTCTTATCGGGTGTTATGATTTCGAGATGCATCGGTTTATGCTTTAGCCTCTTTCATCAAACGCTCACCCTTCTCAATGGCCTGCTCAATATTGCCTACCAGGTTGAAGGCAGATTCAGGAAGGTGATCAAGTTCGCCATCCATGATCATGGTAAACCCCTTGATCGTGTCTTTGATATCAACCAGAGCGCCCTTCAGGCCGGTAAAGGCTTCTGCAACGTGGAAAGGTTGCGACAGGAAGCGTTGCACCCGTCTTGCGCGGTACACGACTTGCTTGTCTTCATCGCTGAGCTCGTCCATGCCGAGGATGGCGATGATGTCTTGTAATTCTTTGTAGCGCTGCAGAGTCAATTTCACCCGCTGCGCACAATTGTAATGCTCGTCCCCGACAATATCGGCACGTAAAATCCGTGAAGTAGAGTCCAGTGGGTCAACGGCCGGATAAATTCCCATTTCAGCAACCTTGCGACTTAATACGGTTGTAGCATCAAGGTGGGAGAATGTTGTAGCTGGTGCCGGATCAGTTAAGTCGTCAGCCGGAACATAGACGGCCTGCACAGAAGTGATTGAACCATTCTTAGTAGAAGTAATGCGCTCCTGCATGGCACCCATTTCAGAAGCGAGCGTAGGCTGATAGCCCACGGCAGAAGGCATACGACCTAACAGCGCCGACACCTCAGAGCCTGCTTGCGTGAAGCGGAAGATGTTGTCAATAAAGAAAAGAATATCCCGGCCTTTGCCAGTACCATCACCATCGCGGAAGTATTCTGCCAGCGTAAGACCTGACAAGGCAACACGAGCACGTGCGCCGGGCGGCTCATTCATCTGCCCAAACACGAACGTAGCTTTGGATTCTTTCAGTTTTGCCATGTCAACCTTCGAGAGGTCCCAACCACCAGCATGGATTGATTTTCTAAATTCATCCCCGTAGTCAACAATGCCAGCTTCAATCATCTCGCGAAGAAGGTCGTTGCCTTCGCGCGTTCTTTCACCCACACCGGCAAATACAGAAAGACCTGAATAGGCTTTTGCTATGTTGTTGATTAATTCTTGGATCAATACGGTCTTACCCACACCTGCACCACCGAACAACCCTATCTTTCCACCTTTGGCGTAAGGCTCTATCAAGTCAATCACTTTGATGCCTGTAAAAAGAACTTCAGTAGATGTTGTGAGGTCTTCATAGGCAGGCGCGTGTCGATGGATTGGAAGTCCACGTTCTGCTTTTGGCTGCGGGATGCCATCAATGGCTTCTCCTATCACATTGAACAAACGCCCTTTGATATCGTCACCGATAGGCATCTGGATGGGTGAGCCGGAGTCGGTCACTTTCATCCCTCGTACTAAGCCTTCAGTACCCTCCATCGCCACTGTGCGCACGCGATCTTCACCCAGGTGTTGTTGACATTCCAAGACAACCTTTGTGCCGTCATTTTTTATAACTGATAAAGCATCGAGAATATTCGGGAGTTTTGAACCCGGTTCATCAAAAGCTACATCTACCACTGGGCCGATGACCTGCGTAACTCTTCCAAAATTTGCCATTGATTATTGTTGGTTAGATAGTCTTTAAATCCGGCCACAAAAGTAACTTTCGGGCATGGCATAGCAAAGGGTATAACCTAAAAAACCATGAAATTTTTGATCGTTCAAACTGCTATAAATGAGGAATAAGGCTCATGCGCTCTTTATTTCAATTCTGAAGGTTGTTCCCTGATTTTCTTCGGACTGCTTAACAAAAATTCTGCCTTCGTGGTACAGTTCAATGATGCGCTTCGCGAGCGCCAATCCCAATCCCCAGCCTCGTTTCTTTGTAGTGAATCCTGGCTTGAAAACACTTGAGATAATTGACTTAGACATTCCTTTGCCCGTGTCAGAGATATCGATAAAAACTTTTCCGTCGCTGCCTCGAAGGATCTTGATGGCGATGGTGCCAGTACTCCCCATAGCATCTACCGCGTTTTTGCAAAGGTTCTCAATGACCCATTCAAAAAGGGGGGCATGCACTTTTGCCTGAATCGTTTCAGAAAGTGTATAAACCTCGATATTGATTTTAGAGGATACTCGTGGCTGCAGGTAGCCCACCACATTATTGATCAATTGGTAAACGTTTTCATCTTTTAGAGTTGGCGTCGATCCAATACTGGAAAATCGTTCGGTCACCACTCGCAGTTTGCGAATATCTTTGTCAAGTTCCTCTACGATCCCTTTGCCATTGATTTGAGGGTCGTCCCTAAGGACTTCGACCCACGCCATAAGAGAAGAAAGTGGCGTGCCTAACTGATGGGCTGTTTCTTTTGCAAGCCCTACCCATACGCGATTTTGTTCAGCAGTTTTAGAGTAGTTGAAGGCAAGGTAGGAGATGAATCCAAAGATGGCGATCACCGACAATTGTATGTATGGATATGCAATCAGTTGGGTCAATAGAAATGAATTTTTGTAATAGACATATTGTTTCCCAAAAACCTCGCCGGTGTTTGGATCTTTTAGTAAAATGGGAATGGGGGGATAGGTCCTTTTCATTTCCTTGAGCTCTTTCTGAAGTTCCTTCTCCTTTTGCTGTGGAGTCCAGAGTGAATCTATGTCGACGTTGTTGAAGTTCACAATGATGTCTTTGTCGCCTACCAGCATTGTGGGGATTGAGCTGTTCTTATAGATTATTTCTTCGGTGATGAAAAGAATGTTGTTGTCTGTATCATTCGAAGTATATTCAAGTGCTTTCGCAAAGAGACGCACCTGGTTCTTTTCGCGTTCTTTTAGCTGCTCCACTAAAATATTTGTGTAATAAATCGTACCAACGCTGATGATAGTCGAGACGATCAGGATAATCCATTTGAGATTTGTGTTATCCTCATAGAAATCCGTAGATGAGATTCGTGTCGGCTTGGCCATGGCCGATGAAGATAAAGAATTTAGCTCAAAGCGCAAAGCTTAAAGTGAAAGCTGAAAGCTTAAAATTGATGGGTTATCCTCGTTGCATGAACCATTTGGCCAGCACTTTGTAGCTGACTTTTGTGCCGTGCATCAAAATACCAACACGGTATATGCGGCCAGCAAACCACGTAGTTAAAATAAACCCTCCAACGAGCAGCGCCATCGAGAGCAACAATTGCCAGAGCGGCACGCCAAAACCGATGCGTCCCATCATGGCGATGGGAGAGGTGAAGGGAATGATCGAAAGCCATACACTGATGGTCCCATGAGGGTCTTCCAAAATGAATGTGAACAAGGCGAAATAGGAAATCAAAAGTGGAATCGTAATGGGGAACATGAATTGTTGTGCCTCTGCCGGGCTATCCACTGCCGAGCCGACTGCGGCGAACAATGCTCCATATAATAAATAACCTCCGATGAAATAAAACAGAAAGTTAAAAATCACATAAGACCAGGGTATTTGACTGAATACCTTCATAAAGGCAAGTGAACCAGATGCCTGGGCCGCCGCCGCCTCCGGATTCATCTGTATCATTTCCTGCGATGGCGACTGAAGTCCGAAGAATCCAAGGACTACGGTCGATAGCGTTGTGATCAGGACAATCCAAATTAAAAATTGCAATAGTCCCACAGAAGCGAGACCCAAAATTTTTCCCATCATTAGTTGGAATGGTCGCACAGAAGAAACAATCACCTCTACCACCTTGCTCATTTTCTCTTCAATAACTCCCTGCATGATCTGAGCGCCATAAATGAAAATAAACATGTACATCAGTATTCCACCCGTCATACCTACGCCAAACAACACTCTGCTATCGGAAGATTTTTCCTGACCGCCATCAGAGATCTTTACTGAACTGATAGAAACATTTATTTTGAGTTCATCCAGCAGCTTTTGATCAATATTGAATTGTTGCATTTTAAGGTCTTTGATGCGATTTTCAAAAAGCCTTTCAATGTCGGCAACGTCGGTGGGGCTTGGATTTATTTTGGTGTACAACGTGATGCCATCCGGGGCTGATAGATTAAATTTGGGAGCATACAGAAGACCAAAACTGTCGTCAAGGGTGAATGCCTTCTTGGCGTCTTCCAAATTTCCCTGAAAAGGTTTGAAAATATATTTTG
>JAYVRH010000020.1:0-2733 GCA_043776495.1 Cyclobacteriaceae bacterium | reverse complement strand
ATGAGATAGAATCGAGTACGGAAAACAGGATCATTTCGCAGAACCAGGAACTGGACCGAGTGCTGGGTGGTGGGATTGTTCCCGGCTCATTGGTTTTGATTGGCGGAGAACCAGGCATCGGTAAGTCAACACTAATGCTGCAAGTTGGGTTGATGCTGAAAAATCTCAAGGTGCTTTACGTATCCGGTGAAGAAAGTGAGCAGCAGCTCAAAATGAGGGCCGAGCGACTGGGCATTGCATCCGGAGCTAAGAATTTTTTTACCCTCACTGAAACAAACACAAAGAATATTTTTCTCGCCATTGAATCGCTCTCGCCAAATTTGGTGATCATCGACTCCATCCAAACTTTATTCACTCCGCTCCTTGAAAGTACACCAGGCAGTATCGGTCAGGTGCGGCAATGTGCTGGTGAGCTGATGAAATTTGCAAAGGAAACGAACACACCGGTTTTTCTCGTAGGGCACATCACCAAAGACGGTGCCCTTGCCGGACCCAAAGTTCTCGAGCACATGGTCGACACTGTATTGCAGTTTGAAGGAGATCAACACCTGGCGTATCGCATCCTTCGCACCACCAAAAATCGCTTTGGGTCTACAGCCGAAATTGGAATCTATGAAATGTTGGGAACCGGTCTTCGCGAAGTAAATAATCCCTCCGAAATTCTGATCTCACAAAAAGATGGCCCGCATACCGGTGCCACCATTGCGGCGACATTGGAGGGCAATCGCCCTTTGCTCATTGAAGTGCAGTCGTTGGTAAGTCCTGCTTCATATGGCACACCTCAGCGTACACCCACAGGCTTTGATCAAAAACGACTGAACATGTTGCTGGCGGTTTTGGAAAAACGTTGCGGGTTTAGAATGGGAACACAGGATGTCTTTCTCAACATGGCAGGCGGCATACGCGTGGAGGATCCGGCCATTGACCTTGCGATCTGTATTTCTATCATTTCTTCAATGGAAGAAATTCCCATCTCCGATAAAATATGTTTCGCTGCTGAGATCGGACTAGGCGGTGAGCTTCGTGCCGTCAATAGAATTGAACAGCGTATTTCGGAAGCAGAGAAACTTGGCTTTGAGGAAATTTACATTTCAAAGTTCAATCAAAAATCCGCGAGCCAGCGCAAAATAAAAATTAATGAACTTGGAAAACTCAATGATGTTTTTGAAGCGCTTTTTGGATAGGTACTTATTTCACCGAGTTTCTCAGAGGAGTTCAGGAGTTACGCAGAGAAATGGAAGTTAATCTCTTTTCAATTATTTAATTCTCCGTGAAACTCTTCTGTCTTCTCCTGGTAACTTTGTGAAACAGCTTGACAAGCCGGACATGTAATGTCTATTGCCCTTGCAGCCCTCCTGTATGAATTGCAAGCACGATAGCTCCTTTTTCAAAATGCCCCTTCTTTACTAAATCAAGAATACCATACATCATTTTAGATGTGTAGACAACGTCCAGAGGAAGATGGAATTCACTTTTCATTTGATTCGTAAATGAAACAAGCTCATCTGTTGACTTACCATAACCACCAAAATGATAATCCGTAATTAATCTCCAGTGATTGGTCTGTTGTTTCAAAAGTTTGTTTATTTCTGTTTCTAGAAAACCACCTCCTTTCAGGGAAGAAAATCCAAGAACGTTTTTCATTCTATCCGTTCCCTGAATCATTCCTGCAATCGTGCCTCCTGTCCCCACTGGCAAACACAGATAATCAAAATGTATTTCTGAATGAAGTGCCTTCGCAAACTCCTCACAACCTTTGATCGCCAATTCATTGGTTCCCCCCTCAGGTATGAGATAAAAATTTCCAAATTGTTCGTGAAGCTTTTCAATAAAATTTTCTTCGGTTTTGTTTCGGTAGTCTTCCCGCAAAACATATTTAAGAACCATTCCTTTTTCATTTGCAAAGGAAAGTGTGTGATTCATTGGCAACGTCTCCTCTCCACGAATGATCCCAATGCTTTTCAAACCCAACTCATGCGCCGCCGCTGCCGTTGCAAAAATGTGATTGGAGTAAGCCCCACCAAAGGTCAACAGGGTATCATGATCAGAGCGCACACAAGCTTCGAGGTTATACTTCAACTTCCACCACTTGTTACCAGATGCATGAGGGTGGTTAAGATCTTCCCGTTTTATCAATAGCCTAATCCTTGCCCGCTCCAAAATGGCACTTTTGAGCTCCTGAACTGGCGTTTCTTTATAACTAAGCTGAGCCAATGATATTAGTTTATACTAATTTTATTAGTAATATTGAGTGTGGATGAATCATATTTCAAGGGGCGGGGTGCTCAAATAAAAACGGGAAACAAATTCCTCAAGGCGCAATATGTGACGGATCATATTGAAGGACTTGATGAACCACTCCTTGAAACTCCCGCTACACAAGTCTTTATTGAACATCCAAAGAAAGTTATCAATAAGGTGGACAGTCCTGACCTGGGAATGATGTTTTCCATCAATCCATATCAGGGCTGTGAACATGGTTGCATTTATTGTTATGCAAGAAACACGCATGAGTATTATGGATTTAGTGCCGGCCTTGACTTTGAGACTAAAATTATTGTCAAGCAAAATGCGCCGCAAGTCCTGGAGCAACAATTGATGCAGCGAAACTGGCATGCTGCACCCATCGTGCTTTCGGGCAATACCGATTGCTATCAACCGCAAGAACGCAAATTTGAATTGACACGCAAGATGCTTCAAGTGATGGCAAAATACAGGCATCCCGTAAGCCTG
>JAYVRH010000019.1:0-2744 GCA_043776495.1 Cyclobacteriaceae bacterium | reverse complement strand
GCTCATCAATCCTGATGCCGATCCACTCGGCTATGGTTGGAACGTAACGCAGTCAAAGATCGCCATTGGAAGCGGCGGATTTTTTGGAAAGGGTTTTTTGAAAGGAACTCAAACCAAATTCGATTTTGTGCCGGAACAAAGTACTGACTTTATTTTCTGCACCATCGGAGAAGAGCATGGATGGTTGGGCAGTTCGGTGGTGGTGGTATTGTTTGTTGCCCTTCTATTGAGAATTATCTTCCTGGCTGAACGACAGAAGAGCCGATTTGCAAGAGTCTATGCTTATGGTGTAGTGAGCATTTTATTTTTTCACTTTACCATTAACATCGGCATGACAGTAGGTTTGTTTCCCGTCATCGGCATTCCGTTGCCGTTCTTCAGCTATGGAGGATCTTCCCTTTGGGGATTTACAATCCTACTTTTCATCCTGCTGAAACTTGATGCTCACAGAGGGCAGGTTCTACAGAGGATATAGGAAACTATTGAATAAACTTCGAGACTAAGACTTAACGGTTTTTTTCTGAAGTTTTTTAACAATAAATCCTGAATGTCCAACGCCGAATCCTAAATATCGAAGTTGGGTCCCACTTTTATATTCAGCGTTCAGCGTTGGACATTCAGGATTCAAATTCGATTTCAAGCGAAGCGTTTCTCCACCATTTCCATGAACTCCAGATACTCCTCGCTCTCTGTAACCCACCCGCTGTAATTGTTGGTGAGGTAAGATTTCGCTTGTACCAGATCCTCGAGTTCATCCAATTGATCAATGGCCGTAGAAAATAATTCAAAATCACCACTAAAAAGTATCTTGGTAAACATGAACTTCTGGTTAATGGTGAGGCTATCCTTGATTTTTTTTCTTTTCTGAAAATCGTCTGCGAGCGTTATTTGTTGACCCTTAGAAAATTGATCGTAAAGAGTAGTTTGAGCTACGGGGGCTTTCTTTAGCTCCTCCTTTTTTTCAGGCACCATTGTCTCAACTTTCGGTGATTCTTTTTTAATGGGCTCCGCTTTAACGGGCTTCGCTGGAGCAATATCAGAAACCTTAGAATCATAAAATTTATCCAGGCTAAACGGAATGACCTTTGAAAACTGAGCGATGTACTCATCTATTTCTTCTGGTGCAAAATTCACTTCTTCCAGAATGCGGTCCAACAAAGCAAAAGCTTCATTGCCTGAAATGGAGGTAAGCTTTTTGTCCTCCAGAGTTTGTAATAGTTTCTCAAGAGGAGTCTTGTTAATCTTTACATACTTAATATCATTTCTGAGCTCCCCTACTTTGATGGTACCTCCTGCTCCGTTGTCAAGAGTATCCGAATAAAAATCATACGGATCCAGTATCAAAAAGAGCGTTTGGGCGACGGCTTTCTTCAACAATGGCTGGAAACTCTCTTTTGAGATCGAAATGTGATTGGACAACAAGATTTGGAACTTGGCGAGCGCTTCTGCCACCTCGGGCGCTGAATAGTCAAAAAATGGACTTCGTAACTTTTGACTTTCATGTCGCCATGCGTGCAATAATTCGCGGATAACAAATAAGTTTATCTGCTGGATGTCACAAAGCTTCAGGATTTCAGCACCCGTGATCTTTCCTTTAGATGAGAAAAAAGAGGCCGTTACCTTTGAGGCATAGTCATCACTGTAGTCCTCCAGCGCCTTTATGCTTATTTTTTCATCCATGCGATAAGTATTGATGAGGCAGAATTCTGGGCAATGATAAAGATACTCATAGAATATACCCAATTACTTTTTCAATGGGGCCAAAATCCTGTATTCTGTGTCAACCTCTCCCTTGCTGATGTCGGTAAGCTTCCCTTTCAGCAATCTCTTCTTTAAAGAAGAAAGATAATCGATAAACATTTTGCCATTGAGGTGATCATATTCATGCTGAATGATGCGTGCCTTCACCCCATCATACTCCTCTTCCTTCTGATTCCACTCTTCATCGACGTATCGGATTTTTACTTTTTCCTGTCTTGCCACATTTTCCCGAATGTGAGGGATGCTCAAACAGCCCTCTTCAAATTCCCATTCCTCGCCTTCCTGCTTTACAATCACCGGATTAATAAATGTTTTCTTAAAATCAGTCATGTCCTCCTCTTCATCATCCAGGGTTGTACCATCCACAACAAACAAACGAACGCTCTTCCCGATCTGGGGTGCGGCCAGGCCGATGCCATGGGCGGCATACATTGTATCAAACATATCCCGTACGAAGAGCTTGATGTCAAGCCCATCTTTTTCTATTTCCTTGGCCCGCTTGCGCAATATCGGGTTGCCGTATACGATGATGGGATAAACCATTACTTACCAGATCATTTTGGCATCAAAGATAAAAAATGATGTCGTATTCCGGCTTTAGATTTGGTCAAAAAAAGCGCCGCGCTTCAGACCTATTTTCTTGATTCAAGGTAAGTCTGTAAGATGAGTGTGGCGCTTATTTTGTCAACATTCCCTTTCACACGACGATCTTTCTTCTTCATGCCTCCTGCGATCATTGTCTTGAGTGCGATTGCGCTGGTGAATCGCTCGTCGATGAGCGCAACAGGTTTATCCGGAAATCTTTTATTCAGTTGCTCGATCAATTGCCTGACAAGGGGTGTCATATCCGTGTCTTCATTGTTGAGACGTTTGGGCATACCCACCACCAATTGGTCAACCGGTTCTTTTTGAAAATAGGTAGCCAGGAAATTCATCAGCTTCTCGCTATCCACAGTTTCAAGAGCAGTCGCGATGATGCGGAG
>JAYVRH010000018.1:0-2747 GCA_043776495.1 Cyclobacteriaceae bacterium | reverse complement strand
GAATCTGATGGGTAGATCCAAATACGGATCGTGAAGCGAGGACATGATCGCCCGACTTCAACAACGCTGCCATGCTGATATACATGGCCGCCATACCAGAGGCAGTGGCGATGCCATCTTCCGTTCCTTCCAGAAGGCAGAGCTTATTGATAAACTCAGTGGTGTTGGGGTTGGAAAACCGCGTGTAGATATTACCCGGTACTTCATCTGCAAACAAAGCCCTGGCTTGCTCAGCATCATCAAAGACAAAACTTGATGTGAGATAAAGTGGTACGGAATGCTCCCGGTGCTGCGAACGTTCATGTTGCGATCGGATCGCATCTGTCTCAAAGTTCCCTGATTCACTCATAGAATTAGTTTTTTTATGAAAAGGAGTCGTTCCGCTGTTTTGGCTTCCAATCAATATCTTTTCTGGTGACAAAACTACGGCTTTCTTTCGTTGGTCGGATGTTTTCCATGAAGGCTCGGCCAAAGTAAACTTCCCGCGATTAACGAGGCTATGCTGACCAGTGCACCTGGTACGAGGCTTGGAATGTCTGTTTCATAAATGAATTCAAAAAAAAGCCAGGTGATAAATCCATTGAACATCGACAAGATTGCTCCCGTACTGCTGGCTCCCTTCCAATACAATCCAAAGACAAGAGCTGCGAATAGTGTCACTAAACTTAGTACAGAGGACTCCCCCACCAATTCGTATATATTTGATCGGAGGCATGCCATCACGGTGGCAACGACACTGAAAAGCAAAACGGAACCGCGAGTAAGTAACAACATCTGTTTATCTGATAATTTATCTTTCCAAAGTGGCCGAACTAAATTCTCAGAAAAGATTGCGGCCGGAGCCAGCATGGACGAACTTGTCGTACTCATGATGGCAGAAAGCAGTGAGCCAAAGAACAACACTTGAATCACGATCCCCGTATGTTGCATCACCATCCTTGGCAATGCGAGCTGGCTGTCGCCATATAATTGATTTGGATAAAGATGTTTGGTGCAAAGGCTGATGAACAAGGGAAGCATAGCGACGGTAAGGTATAGTATGGCTGCATAATAACAGGAGCGCACAGCGGTATTTGCCGACGCAGACGACATGGAACGTTGAAAAACATCCTGTGAGGGAATGGAACCCAGACCCAACACCGACCATGCCGCGAGATAAGCTGTGACTTCCTTCCACTCTGCTTTAGGGAGAAACCTGAAATTTTCCGGATGCACCTCTCTTAGCACGGTGGACACACCCCCTGCTTCTTTGCTCAATATTATCGCTAGTGCCAGAAGACCGACAATGATGATGATGCTTTGAATGAAATCGGTGATGGAAATTGCCCACATGCCACCGATGTAGGTATAAAAGGTAACGACGCACGCACATATAATTACTCCTTGCCAAATGGCCAAACCAGTGACTACGTTTAGAATAAGACCCATCGCGACAAGCTGCGCTGCGATGTAGCCAACATAAGGTGGAGCAAGAAAAGCACTGGCAACCAATTCTGCCCTCTTTCCATATCTCACCTCGAAATAATCTCCGAGTGTAAGCAAGTTCATGTTGTACAACTTACGGGCAAAAAACATCCCAAATAGCACAAGACAAAGGGCGGCGCCGAAAGGGTCCTCAATCACGGCATATAAACCGCCCTGCAGAAATTGGGACGAAGCGCCAAAGACAGTCTCCGAGCCAAACCAGGTAGCAAACAGTGCCGACGAACTTAGTAAAATTGGAAGACTCCTTCCAGCCAGCATGAAATCACCAGAGGTCTTTACTCTGCGTGAAGCCCAATAGCCGATCAACACGGTGAGCAATAAGTAAGCGATAATGCAAAAGAGTAGCAACTACGATCGTTTCGAACAAAAATAGATGAATCAGACCACCTTTTGATTTCTTGCAGTTATTTCTGCTTCTTCAACTGAAAAGTTCGGGTGATATTGAAGCCGAGGTGTATGTCTCCATTGAAGAAATTACCCGAGGTTTCTGTCAGGTAGGCGCGTTCGGTAAGCCCCCTCGAGTTTGTCATTACCAACTGGAATACGTGACCACCCGTTTCAATATCAATCCCAAATCCAATCGGATTATAGTACGGGTTAGCATCCGGAACATCGAAGCGGTAATAATATTCTGTTGTGAGGGCCATACTACGTGTAACCTTCAGGCGACCACCAACTCCCAGTGCCACCTGATCATTTTTTTCCTTCGTTTTATCCGTAACCGTGTTTTTGTGTACGAAGCTGGGCATAAGCTGAAGGGAGAGCATAGAATTGAATTTCCTTGCGATCAGCAACTGAGCGGTGTATGACATTCGATCCTTCAATTGAATATCATAGGTAGCATCTCCAGTTTTAGGCGACGTCTTTACAGCAGCGATCCCAAAGGCAGAAATAGTGACTGGCATGTTGACCACGCCGGAACTTTGCCTGAGCACTTTGTATCGCAGATAGCTGTCAATTGTTTTGTCGACTGAGTTCCGGCCAATACCTACTCCGAGTCTGTCTGTAAGACCATATTCCAGACCAAGGCGAACATAAGCCTGATCCAATCCAAAGAGTTCATACACACCGCCGTTAACAGCCCCAAATCGATGTGCAAAAATAAATTCCAGTGCTCCTTTCCCTTTTGTCTCTACCGTCTGGCCATTAATTAAACGCGTTCCTTTGAATGTGGAAGATGTGTATTCTGTGGTGGGCTTAGCTTCCTTGTCCAACTCGCTGAGTAGATCTTGTGCACTCGCTATGAGTGGCAAAAGGATAAA
>JAYVRH010000017.1:0-2752 GCA_043776495.1 Cyclobacteriaceae bacterium | reverse complement strand
AAATCGGTAAAGACTTTCTATATGCCGACCTCAGGTATATGGGTGGTCTCTCTAACATTGCACTCACAAATAAGATTTATTATCAGAACCCGGATAATATCGACAAAGCTCAAATTGGCAACCCTGATAATTACTTGTCCAATAACATAACAAAATATCGCTACGTCTCCGATTTATATCGACTAGATAATTTATCTCTTTCATTTGGGTTTATCCATCCAATTTATGATCCCAGGAAGGTAAAAAAGGTGAAGACCAAAGGCGTTGCACGTAAGATTATAAAAGAGGAAGGAGGGATCCAGAAATGAGGTGGAGGACCAAACTTGCCTTTTTATCTCTCGTATTTCAAATTGGTTTGATTGGATGTGATTCCAGTTCTACCATAGAAGATCCGAATGAATCTTACTTTTTGAAGTTTTATGGGGGAGATGGCGACCAGACCGGGGCGGACATGGTAGTACTTCCTGACGGATCATTCATTTTATTTGGCACTACAAAACAATCAGGAACAGAAAAAACCAGCCAGTGGTACCTCGTAAAAACAGATTCCAAAGGTCACGTAGTTTGGGAGAAGACATTCGGAGGCCCGAACAATGAAGAAGCAAGGGACATTGAACTTACAAATGACAATCGCCTGGTTGCCGTGGGGAATTATTATAAAAGCCCCGCAGACAAAGATGTGTTTATAATGACGCTCACATTGGATGGAGTAAAAATTGACAGCGTTTTGTTGGGATTAAAGTCAGCCACGAACGCTGATACGGATGAGGATGCACTTTCCGTAACTCAGACCAGTGATGGTTTCATTGTTGCTGGCTCCACAACAAATACTGACTTAAAGCCGAATGCAACCGCCAATGATCAACGCGATGCAATGCACCTTAGGTTTACGAACAACCTAAAGACCTACGCGAATTGGTCACAAACTCATGGGCCAGGCACCATTGATGTGGCGGTAAAAGTTTTTCCAAGTGGATCGCCTTCGTTTCCATTTTATTTCTTTGGCTATACTAACAAAATCGGCTTCAGCGGCCAGGTGAAGTCTGACTTTAACTTCTGGTACTTCGGCTTGAATGATTTTGGTGGCAATTCAAATGATTTTTATGCTGGCGATTTTATTGATGAGCAAAAATTAGGTTCAGTTGCTCTCGCTCCTGTTCAATCGGGTGATGGCTTTTTTCTTGGAGGGATTACCACAAATTCGACGGGCGCATCGGATATCTATGTGGCGAAGCTAAGAAAGTCATTGGTTTACAATGCAACAGATTATCAATTTCAAAAGCCACTTTCTATTAATATAGGAAATAATCTTGCTCCAAAAACATCGGTATTCGCAGCGCAGCAAAGCGGATTCTATATAATGATAAATGAGAATAGTTTTAATTCAAATCAAAACTGGCTCCTCACAAAAATCAATATTGATGGCTCAATCAATTGGACTTTACCCATTGTATTTGGAGGCGAAGGGATAGACGCCGTCGGCGCAATTCAAGAATTGCCAGATGGGCGCATTATGCTGCTTGGCACCATGACCACCGGTAAAGCTGATGTGGGGGAATTGAAGATGACTCTGATAAAAGTGAATCAGGATGGGAAGTTGTTAAACTAACAGTAGCCCTGACCGATTTGAATGCACAAGCAATTTTACGGCAACGGTCTTAATTGTCGATTTTCTTTAACCGCAGAAAAAGTCTAGGATTTGGGAGCGGTCAAGTCGGAAAACTTCTGATTTAGTATTCGGTTTTAAGCCATATTGTTTTGTGATGAAAAGCCTGGAAATGGATTGGGAAAATGAAAGTGACTGGCAAGGTAAATTCGGCAGTTAAAGGGGTTATTTAAGTGGAAAATGGTTACTTTTGGAGTTAAAACCTTATACAATAATTAGATTCTTTGATACCCCTGATGCTAAAACTTTATACAGGACCATTTGCTGAAGTAGTGCTTAACAGCAAGCTGGACTTTTTACAGTGTTTGAAAAGGGTATCCATCAACTTAAATGCCCATTTTTTAGTCAATTCTGACTTCTCATTTAAACCTTTTTACCCTTGAGAAGATTTTTTAAATATCGAGGGAATTTACGAGGCAGATTCCTTGCTGTTTTTTTCGTCTTCGCCAGTCTTGCGGGGTGGTCCCAAACTACTATCCTTACGGGGACCACAACAAATGCAAGTGCTATTACTGCGGGAAATACTATTACAATTGAAACAGGAGCCACCCTTGCAATGGATGTGGCGCAGTCATTCACTTCTATAACTACATCTACCGTCGGAGGTGCTGGTGCCTCTTCGGTTACAGGTGCAAATACTCTGACGCTAACAGGCCCAATAACGATAGCAACTTCTACTACCCTTTCGTTCAGTACAAATTTAAGTGGAGTTACCATTACTATTCTGGGAATATCAGCCGCGACTTCAACTCTCAACGTTAACCTCGGCTCCACTTTAACATTATCTGGCGCTATTGTCTTGAATAGTGCAAATGGAAATAGTACAAATGCCCTGATCCAGGGAGGGGGGAGTATTTCAGCTGCTTCATTAACCGTTGGTTCCAACGTTATACCATCTGCTGCCCGCAACTATACTTTGATATCAACAATTTCAAGCCTCTCGTTGTCAGGAGATCTAACCATTCGGACAGATGGAAGTGGTGGCCAGTTGGGAAATAGTTTCCTTGATCACCAAAGTGGTACAATCGACATAAATGGGACTTTGGTAACAAATCACATGGGTGCTGCAGCAGCTTCAACCACCGC
>JAYVRH010000016.1:0-9220 GCA_043776495.1 Cyclobacteriaceae bacterium | reverse complement strand
CAAATGAAGAAGTTCTCTACAAAGAGGATGGTGATAAATCCGTACTTTATTCCTTTCGGTACAAAATAAAAGACACTGCAGACGATTGGGTTGTGATTGCCACTCAACGACCCGAGACGATCATGGGTGATGTCGCCATTGCCGTCAACCCCACCGATGAGCGTTATAAGAATCTCATTGGAAAGAAAGTTCTCGTCCCATTCATCAACCGGGAGATTCCAGTGATTGCAGATGACTATGTGGACAAAACTTTTGGAACGGGCTGTCTGAAGGTGACGCCTGCCCATGATGTCAACGATTACGAAATTGGTTTGCGGCATCAACTGCCAGTCATTGACACCATCAACGACGATGGTACACTGAATGAAAAATGTGAGATTCCTAACTTTGTAGGTAAAGACCGCTTTGCTGTGCGTAAAGAAATCGTGAAAGATTTACGCGAAGCAGGGCACCTGGTAAAAGAAGAAGAATTCACCACACGCATTGGTCGTTCGGAAAGAACAAACACAGTCGTGGAGCCAAAACTGTCTCTTCAGTGGTTTGTGAAGATGAAAGAGATTTCTCACCGCGCCTATCGTGCGGTAGAGGATGACGAAATCAAACTCCATCCTGCTAAATTCAAGAACACGTACAGGCACTGGATGGAGAATGTACGCGACTGGTGTATTTCACGTCAGTTGTGGTGGGGGCATCGCATCCCCGCCTATTTTTATGGAAAAGGTGAAGATGACTTCGTCGTTGCTGAAACGATGGAAGAGGCATTGGCGATGTGCTCTCAAAAGACAGGAAGACAACTAACCGAGAAAGATCTTCATCAGGATTCGGATGTCCTTGACACGTGGGCCTCTTCCTGGCTGTGGCCGATGGCTGTTTTCAATGGATTTGAGGATCAATGCTTTGATAAGGCCACAGGAAAAATTATCAAGTCAAAAAATAAAGACCTGAATTATTTTTATCCGACACAAGTTCTGGTGACTGCCCCGGAAATTCTATTCTTCTGGGTGGCTCGCATGATCATTGCGGGATATGAGTACATGGGTGAAAAGCCTTTCGAAGATGTATATCTCACCGGGATCGTGCGTGATAAGCTGGGGAGGAAAATGTCAAAGTCACTTGGCAATTCACCTGATCCGCTGGACCTGATCAATCGCTATGGTGCCGATGGTGTTCGTACAGGGATGTTGTTCAGTTCACCTGCTGGAAACGATTTGCCCTTTGATGAGAAACTGTGTGAACAGGGAAGAAATTTTGCGAACAAAATCTGGAATGCTTTCCGGTTGGTGAAAGGCTGGCAAGTTGAGGATCTTGAGGTTCCCATAGAAAATCAAATTGCGATCAATTGGTTCGATGCGAGATTGAATCAATCCCTGGAAGAAATCAACGACCATTTTTCAAAGTTCAGAATCTCGGATGCTTTGCTGGCCGTTTACAAACTTGTGTGGGATGACTTCTGTGCCTGGTACCTGGAAATCATTAAGCCAGAATTTGGCAAACCGATTGACGGGGAAACGTATCGAAAGACCATTCATCATTTTGAGAATGTATTGAAACTGCTACACCCTTTTATGCCATTCATTACAGAAGAACTGTGGCATGAGTTTTACGAACGAAAAGAAAAAGATTGTATTCTATTAGCCCCTTGGCCAGTGGAAAAAGGTTATGACCTGGCCTTATTGAATCAAGCCACCATTTCTTTCAGCATTGTAAGTGAAATCCGGAACCTTAGGAACACAAAAGGACTTTCGCCAAAAGAATCATTGTCCCTTCAAATAAAAGGAGCTGAGTCGATGATTGTTCCATCTTTTATGGCTGTTGTTCAGAAGCTCGCAAATCTCAATGCCATCGGTTACACAAAGACTTCTGTCGAACAAGCTGCTGGCTTTCTGGTGGGCACCACAGAATGCTTTGTTCCGCTCACCGGCAAAACCGATGCTGCGAAAGAGCGCGAGACAATTATAAAAGAGCTGGAATATCTTAGAGGGTTCCTGATTTCGGTGGATAAAAAACTATCGAACGAAAAGTTTGTTGCTACGGCACCTGCTAAAGTAGTGGAAACGGAGCGTAAGAAGAAGGCAGATGCGGAGGCGAAAATAAAATCGCTGGAGGAGAATTTAAGGAATATTGGGTAGAGTATGAAGCATAACGTGGGCCTTTGCCCGCTACTTTGGTGCCAGAATAGACGCTGGTATTGCCTAGAGTTACAAGAAATGATCACGACTGGCTTTACTTTAAAACATCTCTTCTGGGTTTTGTGTCAGGAGTCGATACCGCTTGTCATTTGTAATATTTTCTCATCGAGCAGCATTCAAAGTTCAAAAATTTTACAAAACGAAATATTAGAAATAAATTCACCAAAATTGATGCTCCAACACACAAGCCATTTTGTAACATATGTCCGCGGTACCATTTTTTTATGACATTTATAATTGAATTTATTGATGCGCTGGCAATTGAAATTGAAGCTCTAAAAAAGGGGAAAGGCGGGAACATAGTAACAATTTACAATGGTGAACTTGTGAGACACACAGTAGACCTCTCCATTTACAGTTTCACTCTTGAAAACTTTTTAACTGTTCTTGATGATACGCCGGCTAATATCGAAATAAATGGAAAGGAGTATGACTGCGATATCATCTCCGTTACGGGACAGCAAGTGCACCTTTCCATAAAACAAAAATTACCTGAACGAATCCCTATAGCCAAAATCAAAACGAACACCTGGTATCTACTTGAGCGCCTTAAGAAAAAATATGAAGATAACTTAAGCAACCAAAGTCGGTTTGATATTAGCAATAGATTATTTCAAGACCAGAACTCTAAAATTGATGGCGGTAATTTTAATACGTCATATTCCAATAGTGGCGGAGGTTATCCCAACGCATACCAGCACAAAGCTATTGAATCATCAATTAATGATTTCATTTCAATTATTTGGGGACCGCCTGGAACTGGAAAAACGCAAACAATCGCAAAAGCAATCGAATCGCACTTAAATTTAGGAAGAAAGGTTTTGCTGTTGTCCCATTCAAACAATGCAGTTGATCAAGCACTTATAAAGGTTGCCGGCCAAATGAAAAATACTTACTATAAACAAGGCCAACTTGTGAGATTAGGGATACCCAAACCTGAAATGAGTGAAAAATACGAAAAAGAAGACTGCACCTTAGTAATGATTGATAGAATCGCCGAGTTCAAATCAAAGGAGTTATTTAAAGAGAAGGAAGAACTAATTAATCAAATAAATGAAATCCAGCTTCAAATTCAGTTATTTGAAAACATACTCACATTGCATTTTGACATTTCAAGAATTGATATCCAGCTTGATCAGGCAAAAATCGAAAAAAATAAACAAGAGATAAGAATAAGCTCAATAAAAAGTGAATTATCAAAAATTCAGAATCAAATCGGAAATCTTCAAGACAAATTAATCAAAGCGCTAGGTTCAGGATTCATCAAAAGGACTCTTTTGGGGCTTGATCCAGTCAAGATTGAGGAAGACCTTAAAAGCGAAACATTGCGACGTTCAATTCTAACAAGTGAAGTCAATGACGCTGAAACTCAATTCAAACTGTTTATTCAAACCATTCGACCCCTAATGACCGCAAAGAATAACTCTGAAACCGAGTTATTTAAACAGCTCTTACAGGTTGGTAAATCAATGTCTGAGGTTCAGAAAGAAGTAAATGAGCTTACCGATAAAAAGAAAAATTCCCAAATTCGTTTAGATGTTGTTAACAAGGCTCTTGAAGAAATAAAAATTCAAGTTTTAAAGGATTCGAAACTCGTCGCCACCACACTGACAAAATCCTACATCGCAAAAGAAATTGAGGACATTGACTTTGATATCTTGATTGTTGATGAGGTGAGCATGGCTCCGATGCCAATGTTATTTTGGGCTGCCTCAAAGGCAAAAAAAGGCATAACAATCGTCGGGGATTTTAAACAGCTTCCCCCAATTTGTATTGCAGACAATGAGCTGGCAAAGAAGTGGCTAGGCAGAAGCATCTTCGATCAGTTGAACATTTCAGAAATCGGCCAAGCGGAGAAACGAGTTCAGCCTTTATACCGACAATATCGAATGCATCCGCTCATTTCCGAGATAGTCAGCAAGAAAATCTATGACAATCGTTTAGAGGATGATGATTCAGTAAAAAAGAAAACTAAAACTGATAGCGTTGGAGGAAACTCGGCGATTTGTCTGATCGATACTTCTATACACAATCCTTGGTGTAGTCAATTAGAAGGTGGAGGGAGATTAAATCTAATCAGCGCATTAATTTGTATTTCTCTTGCGGAAAGGATTGCAAAATCACTTAGTCAAAACGAATCAATTGGAATAATTACTCCATACCGAAGTCAAGCGCGACTCATATTAAAAATAGCTGAAGACAAAGGGATTCATAAAGAAAAAATTAGGATCAACACAGTTCATAGTTTCCAAGGAGGTGAAGAAACGGTAATTATTTTTGATAGTGTTGAGGGACTGGGGGCCAAGAAATGGTCGATGATTAATGAACAAAACAATCCTGAAAGCGCTAAACTCTTATTAAATGTTGCTTTTACTAGAGCCGAAACGAAACTATTTGTTGTCTCTAATTACAACTACATCCTTATGTCTTAGCTCCCTAATAGACTGCACAGATTCTGAAAAACGGATTTGTACAACTAAATTAGGGAAAGATGACAAGAGCAAGAAGAACATTTTCACCTGAAGACCGGCTGAGCCTTCTTCAGGAATCAGAGCGCAACGGTGTTGCGGAGACATGTCGGGAGCACAACCTTTCTCCGGCGATGTTATATGGCTGGAGGAAGAAGTATCTGGCCAAAGGGTCGGAAGGGCTGAAGCCTGCGTACAAGCGCGTTGATCCTCAGATTCGGGCGCTAGAGGAAGAGAATGAGCGTCTCAAAAGAATCGTTGCCAGACAAGCGATGGAGCTGGAAGTTAAGACAGAGATGCTAAAAAAAACTCCTATTCAATTCAAGAAAAGAGGGACGTGATGAAGAAGTTTACGGATCGCCTTCCTGTTCAGGATTTGGCGCAGTGGATTCATCTGCCACGCCGGAGTTATTACTACAAAGCTCATCCTGGGCCACGTGGCAAGATGGCCAGTACGCATACGTTGCATCAAGGCACGTTAGTGCCCAATGAAAATGTAATCAGCTTTATTCGTGATTATTTCATTGGTGAGCAGTATTGCGCCTATGGCTATGACATGATCAACGATGAGCTGCGTCGCAGTGGATTTTTAATCAATAAGAAGAAGACGTATCGGTTGATGAATGAAAATCATCTGCTGCTGGGCAAGGTGATCCGCACCAAAGGAAAGCGAAAATGGGTTACGTATCGGCGCATTAAGGCAGTTAAGCCAATGGAGTATTTGTGCCTGGACATCAAGTACGTCTGGGTTCATGGCGAAGGACGCTGGTACTACCTGCTGTCGATTATGGATGTATTCAGCAGGAAAATCTTGACGCAGCTATTTCAAAAGAGCATTCGTAAAATGGATGTTATCCAGCTATTTCGCATGCTTCATCTTCGCTTTGACCTGAAAGGTGTTATTATCCGCAACGACAATGGCTCGCAGTTCATAGCCAACAAGGTCAGAGAATTTCTTATGATGCTGGAGGCACAGCAAGAATTTACGCATGTGGCTACGCCGGAAGAGAACGCTTACATCGAAGCTTATCACAGCATTCTGGACAGGGAGCTCATCCAGCGATTTGAGTTCAGCAGCTTCTACGATGCAAAGAAGCACATCTATCAATATGCCCACTGGTACAATGACCGCCGCCGACACAAAGAGATTGGACGGATCACCCCAAATCAGAAATGGGCACAGGGACAGCGATGGTATTCTGATAAGCAGCGCGGCACTGGATCTTTTCCGGTGTTGTCAAGGCCGGATGATGCCTTTAAAAATCAAATTAAAAATCAGCCGCTCTGTATTAGCCTTGACAAGGCCGGAACAGATCCATACCTTGGCTTATCAGATGACCAGCGCGGCGAGGAATTACTAAACTCAATTGAAAATTCTGTGCAGACTTTAGGGGGCTAAGACACGCCATAGCTAGTCACCAACAAAATTAAGTGAACGCAATGTTGTTGGTGACCCCGAGACGGGAACACCAACAACGGACCGAGTGACTCCAAGACGCACCAACCACGGATATGATTGGGTCAAATGGGTTTGCTAAAAGAGTCTGGGTAAGGCAGCATAAGAAATTAATTCGCACTGGCACGCGCAGCAAGCGCCGCGCCATAGCTTGAACTGGAAAAGCAAAGTATGTTTATAAATAGGTTCTCCGGACTTAACATTCTTTGGCATATCCACCCATAAACATTAATTTTGAGCAGTTAATAAAGGGTCTCGTGGCCGAGCGGCTAGGCTGAGCTCTGCAAAAGCTCCTACAGCGGTTCGAATCCGCTCGAGACCTCAATAAAGCCTGATTTCATAAAGGAATTAGGCTTTTTTATTATACAGGGGACAGGTAGAGTACAGTTTTTGCTTGGCGGGCTAATTCATTTTTTTGTTAAATGCTTCGATTATTGGCATGATTCCTTCAGTTTGTAGTTTGTCAATTGCTCTGCGCCAATCCCTCGCTTGTCCAAGCATTAGCCTGAGGCGCGCGCCCTGCTTGATTTTTGCTTTAGTCTTAAAGGCTAAGTCAATTAGTGTAGTCGGTAAGCAACAATGCACAGAAAATGGCAATTAAGAGTGCACAGTTTTCGGCAACAAGAATGCACAACTTGTGGACAAATAAAGGTGATAATTTTTCAAGATTCAAAGATTGTTTTCCGATTGCTTAACCGGTAGCTCTTTCCGGTCAGATTAATGATCTCACAGCGGTACAATAGCCGGTCTAAAAGGGCGGTTGCCAACACCTCATCATCGAGTATTTTTGCCCAGTCAGCGGGCATCTTGTTGGTGGTGATGAGGAAGGAAGTACTCTCATAGATTTGATTAATAAAATTGAAGAAGCTAACGGCCTGGAACTTCTCTACCGGGAACAGCATGATGTCGTCGATGACGATCAGATTGGCCTTGGACAACCTCTTGTATTCGGTCATGTGAGTCTTGGTTACATCTTTTAACTTCAGCATGGTCATGAGCTCTTCCATCGTTCTGAAGTAAGCCTTGTATCCTTTCTCCAGCGCATCGGAACAGAGCCCGGCGGCTAAAAATGTTTTGCCTGTTCCCGATGGCCCCATCAGCATGATGTTGTAAATCTGATCCAGCCAGTTGAGCTCGCGCAGCTGATTAAGCCGTGTCTTCGGCAAGCCATTCTCCACCGTGTGGTCATAAGCATTCAGATCGCTCCCCACAGGGAGTGTAGCCGTTTTGATACGTCGCTGCAATTCATTGTCATGGCGGTGATCTGCTTCAGCTTTGAGCATCGTCACGGTAAAGTCTAAGAAGCCGGTGCTCTTCTTTTCCGCCGCCGCAATAAGTTCATCCACCTGCTTGCTGATACCGGTAATTTTAAACTGCTGGCAGTACTGCTTGATTTGTTGTCTTACATCCATCTTCTTTTTGGTTTATGTGTTTATTGATTTTTACTTATTCGTTGATTTTTTGACGAGATCCTGATAATCCTGTATCGAACTTTTTGCAGGCTCCTTTATTTCGGGTCGTGTTCCGGACAGCGGATTTAAGGCAATAATTTTCTGTTGTTCCACCGGACGTGGCTGTTGCTGTGCAATGATGGCTTTAAAATCCGATGCGCTGTTAATATTATTTTCAAGGCAATACCGGATTGTTTTTGTGATCAGTGCAGCCGGGCATTTTTCAACAGCTTCCCGGATGATGAGAAGCTGATCACGAACGTATCGGGGCTTTGCTATTCGTATGGCCGACAGCCAGGCGTTGGCGGATTCGGGATTCTCCAGCGTCGAACAGAGCTGATGGATCATCTCGTTAATGGCGGCCGTTTTATCCCGTTTATGGTCTGTATTGATGATTTTAAGGCCTTTTCCAAGAGCGATTGTGTGACGGCATAATTCATTACCCTGCACATGAAAGATCACCAGATCTTCTTGTTGCTTTTGTACGGTGACCTGTGCACCTCTGCCAGTGTAGGTTCCCAGCGGCAGTGAGTACAGATTGCCTTTCCAGGAGATTGTGTTATCCTTTCGTACCGTATAGGCAACCGCTTTAATCACGACAGGTTGCGCGGTGTACGGTTTTAAAAAAGCCTGTTCAATGATCCACTCCGAATGTGGTTCTTTTCTGGTGAAGCTATGGGGCAGTGCGTTGGCGGTACGACCGAGCCATCCCATGACATCGTCATTGAGAGTTTCGATGTTGTAGTAGGTACGGTTGTAAAGAAAGTTCTGCTTGACATACTTCACCAGATTTTCAACTTTACCTTTGCTCTGAGGATCGGATTTACGGCAGAAGTAAAGTTTAAAAGATTGTGTGCGTGTATAGCTCCGGAACACATCGGTAAGAATAATGTCGCCGCTGTTTTCACTTACGATAAAGACTTTATCCTGATCATAAACAATCTCATCGGGGACTCCTCCGGTATAAGCAAAGGCCTGCTCATGGGCCTGGATGGCAAGTTCACTGGTGAAATAACGATCCGTGAACCAGATGTATTTGTAGCGTGATCGTGCCAGTAGAAACGTGAAGAAGAAAACTTTGACCCGAACACCACCGGAGCTTCTTAGGTTAAATTCCCCGAAGTCAACCTGCGCTTGTTTCCCATACGGAAGGTCTTCTACCACGCTGTGCTGGCGTTGTTCGGGCAGTCTGGGAATATTGTGTTTATTACGTACCCAATGAATGAAGTTAAAGATCGTCTTGGCGTTCAGGTTCGGGAAGTCAGTGTGATGTTCTTTGAGCCAGTCATGCATCTGTGCTGCTGACGTATCCGGATAAACCTGAAGTCTTTCTTTGACGAAAGCCTCATAGAACTGGAGTTCTTTCTTACGATCAGACTGACTCAGCAGAAAGGATTCGTACTCCTTTTCGCTGAAAGAAAGATACCTTGTTACAGTGCGCCGGTTGAGCCCTAAAAGCTCACTGATTTTATTTACCGAATAATCTTCCCGGTGAAGGCGATGAATCTCAAAATACATGATGAATTTGGCTATGTGTGCATTCATTTCGTGGGGTTTTTAGAACCCACGAAGGTCGTCTCTAGTTGTGCACTCTTGTTGCCATTTTCTGTGTATTCCTGATTGCCAAAAGTTGTGTATTGCTATTTACCGATTACA
>JAYVRH010000015.1:0-2764 GCA_043776495.1 Cyclobacteriaceae bacterium | reverse complement strand
AGCTGAATACTATAAGCACTGTGGTAACCGTGGAGCAGCAAAAGAAAAATCGTGGGATGAGCTGTATCAGGGCTACAAAAAGTCGTATCCAGAGCTTGCGAAAGAGTATGAAACCTTCAGCAGTGGGAACCTTCCTGAAGGGTGGAAAGATAAGCTTCCATCATTTAAGGCTGAGGATGGAAAACTAGCAACACGCCAGGCATCCGGAAAAGTACTCAATGCCATTGCAGATTCATTGCCTGCTCTCATCGGAGGCGCTGCTGACCTGGCACCGTCAACAGAAACCTGGCTTAAAAAGTACGAAGCCTTCTCTCCAGAAAATTATTCGGGCCGCAATTTCCATTTTGGCATCCGTGAGCATGGGATGGGTTCCGCATTGGTAGGAATGGCTTTGACAAAGGGCGTCATTCCATATGGTGCAACCTTCCTGATATTTTCTGAATACATGCGACCACCCATTCGATTGGCCGCTATCATGAAGATTCGACCCATCTTTGTTTATACCCACGATAGCATTGGACTCGGCGAAGATGGAACAACCCATCAGCCTGTTGAACAATTGATCTCGCTGAGGTCAATTCCAAACATAACCGTCATTCGTCCAGCGGATGCAAATGAGACTGCACAAGCATGGAGGGTTGCCTTGGAGCATAAAGATGGTCCAGTCGTAATCGTACTCACCCGTCAAGGCCTTCCTGTAATCGACCAGACAAAATATGGTAGTGCAACGCAGCTTGAAAAAGGCGCTTACATCGTCTCCGATTCTGCAGAAAAACCAAAATTGATTCTCATTGCGACTGGCTCTGAAGTTACGTTGATCATGGAAGCACAGGCAAAACTCAAAGAACAAGGTATAACATCACGAGTGGTGAGCATGCCTTCATGGGAGCTGTTTGAAAAGCAGGACGCTGCCTACAAGGAGAAAGTATTGCCTTCAGCGATGCGTAAGCGCATTGCGGTTGAAACAGGTTCTACCTTAGGCTGGCATAAGTATGTGACAGATGAGGGAGCTGTTATAGGAATGACTACTTATGGAGAATCAGGACCCATCGCTGAACTCATGAAGCACTTCGGTTTTACAGTTGACAATGTTGTAAATAAGGCCAAAGAATTGATTTCATAGAATCTATGAAAATAGGAATCGCTGCAGACCATGGCGGCTTTGCCTTGAAAGAGGAAATCAAGCACTGGCTCACAGGTTTGGGGCATGAACTAAAAGATTTTGGTGCCAGCAACCTGGATCCCGCAGATGACTTCCCGGATTTTGTCGTTCCCCTTGCAAAGGCGGTAGCATCATTAAAAATTCAACGTGGTATTGCGATCTGCGGAAGTGGAGTAGGAGCCTCTATTGCAGCCAACAAAATCTCTGGCGTTAGGGCTGCCTTGATTCTTGACAGTTTCTCAGCTCACCAGGGTGTTGAAGATGATGATATGAATTTGATCTGCCTGGGTGGAAGAGTCGTTGGAAACAAAATGGCGGAAGAGCTTATTGCTTCCTTTCTCAATGCCCGGTTTATCGGAGGAGAAAGACATCTAAGGAGGTTAAAAAAAATAAAAGCATTGGAAAAGATTTAATTCAAAAGATAATGAAAGGCGACGATTATGTTTTTGGAATGATTGGTCTCGGGACGATGGGCCGCAACCTGTTGCTCAACATGGCAGACCACGGCTTCAAGGTGGCAGGTCACGATAAGGATGAAAAGAAAGTCGAGGCTCTTGGAAAGGAAACCTCCAAGGCAAATGTGAAGGGATTCACTTCCGTGAAAGAATTCATCGACAGCTTGAAGAAGCCACGTGCAATCATGATGCTCGTTCCTGCCGGCAAGATCGTTGACAGCGTTATTGAGGAGTTGACGCCTCTGCTTGACAAAGGTGATCTGATTATTGATGGCGGAAATTCTCATTTTACCGATACCAACCGCAGGGTAGAAACCTTGAAAGACAAGGGGTTGCATTTCTTTGGTATGGGGATCTCCGGTGGGGAAGAAGGAGCACGGAAAGGTCCGAGCATGATGCCGGGAGGCGATCCGGAAGCCTATAAAGTAGTCCAGTCAATTTTTGAGGCTGTCGCAGCAAAAGTAAATGGGGAACCTTGTGTTACCTACATTGGTCCAGGCGCTTCCGGGCATTTTGTAAAAATGGTGCACAATGGAATCGAGTATGGCATCATGCAATTGATTGCAGAGACATACGAAATGATGAAGAAGGGTCTGAAATTACCAGACGAAAAAATACATTCCCATTTCAAAGAATGGAGCAGCGGAAGGTTACAATCCTTTTTGATGGAGATCACTCGTGATATCCTGGGATTCAGGGAGAAAGGTGCTGATCACTTGCTTATTCATGATATAAAAGATGAGGCGAGGTCCAAGGGTACCGGCAAGTGGACCTCACAAGTTGCGATGGATTTGCAGACTCCACTTTCTGTAATCGATGCAGCCGTTTCCATGCGGGATTTATCTAAGTATAAGGCGCTGCGCACGCAAGCAGCCGTGATGTATGGCAACGAAGAAATAAAGCTTCAGGGTACGGCAGATCAGATGATCCAATCTTTGGAGGCTGCGCTCTATTTCTCAACCATCGTGGCCTATGCACAGGGCATGCACCTGCTTTCACAGGCATCCAGGGAATATGGCTATGATCTTAAGATGGATCGCATCGCGCTGATCTGGAGGGGTGGTTGCATTATTCGGTCGAAATTTCTGGAAGATATATTCCATGCATATCGGAATGATTCGAACCTGCAACACTTACTATTGGATAC
>JAYVRH010000014.1:0-2765 GCA_043776495.1 Cyclobacteriaceae bacterium | reverse complement strand
ATTACAAATTTTTACGGACATCCGTTTCTCCTGAAGTCAACCAGGAGCGGAACTTTAGTCCCGTTGTGTCTCCGCGCATCGCCCTATTAAAAAAGATTTCTCCGGATCTATCTGTTTATGGAAGCATTAGCCGCGGTTTCTCGCCACCATCTCTTGCCGAGGTCCGACCTTCCACGGGGGCTTTCAACAATTCTTTGAATGCGGAACGCGGGACGAGTTACGAGGTAGGACTAAAAGCCAAAGTTCTCCAACAATTGCAAGCAATATTGGCACTTTATGATTTCCGCTTACAAGAAGCGATCGTTATCCAACGGGACGCCAGTGGAGCGGACTATTTTGTGAATGCAGGCTCTACCACCCAACAGGGTGCTGAGCTCATGCTTGGCTGGACTCCAGTATTTTCTACCGCGCAGGCGGCTCCGCTTCGGGTGTGGGCCAGCTATACTTACAATCATTACTACTTTGATGAATATATAAACGATGGCAAGGACTTCTCAGGGAATGCACTTACTGGTATCTCTCCTTCCATTCTTGTGTTCGGCGTCGACATGAAGTCGCAGAATGGCTTCTATTTCAACGTCACAGGGAACTACAGCGAAAGGCTTCCACTCAATGACGCTGGCACAGATCATGCCGCTGATTACTTTCTACTCGGTGGCCGGGCAGGGTATCAATGGGCTCTTAAGACGCCTTTGGAATTCTTTGTTGGAGTAGACAATGCCTTGGACCGACGCTATAGTCTTGGCAATGATATTAACGCAACAAGTGGCCGCTATTATAATGCCGCGTCAGGAAGAAACTATTACGCGGGCCTGGCCTTTCGTTTAAATTTGAAGCCTCCGGATAACTAAGAGGTCTGTAATCGTTAGGAAGTGTGATGAATGAACTTCTTATCGATCCAGTGAAGGGTTAGAATAAACAAGCCCCCAAAGATGAATAATCCGGAATAGCCTGAAATAAATTTAAAGGCTCCGAAACTAATTTTGAAGTTACTGATCGCGATGACAACCCCCCCGGCGATCACGAAGAAAACCATTCCTACATACAGCCATGCCATATCTTGTGAATAGGATTTTTGGGAAACCCTCTCAATTCTGAGCATCACTTTGTCTGCAAAGTCGGAAGGCAATTTGTAGGAGGGCTCTTTTTGCACCACATCGATGACAATATGATAGGCACGGGCATCATAATCCTTTCCCTTAAATCCTTTCTCGATGGTAAATGTGCTCGTTTTGCATTCTTGTGTGGCCGCGGTAAATATCCTCGTCCTGGTTAACTTTGGTTCAATGATCAATAAATTCTCCCTGGCCGGATTATCGTTATTGTTCTTTGCAAATTCATGCAAGAAACCAACGTCAGTTGACCCCAATCCGGTTTTTGGCCAACCCCAAAAGGTAAAAATCATGGGCTATTCCGGCAATAGCATGGAGCCTTTCTTAACGCGTGATGGTAGCACTTTGTTTTTTAATAATCTGAACAGTGCACCTGAGAATACAAATCTTCACTGGGCGGCTCGTGTCAATGACAGTACTTTTCAATACAACGGAGAGTTATCTGGAATCAATACTGCTGCTTTGGAGGCTGTAGCCAGTATGGATCAAAGCGGAAAATTTTATTTTGTATCGGATCGAATTTACTCATCAACACTTTCGACGATTTACAGTTCTGGTTTTATAAATGGGACGATCTCAAATATATCTTTGGTTGATGGCGTATCTAAAAATCAGGGAGGGTGGATAAATTTTGATGTCGAGGTCAATGCTGACGGAACAACTCTTTATCTCGTGGATGGCAGGTTTGATCAATCCGGTGGGCCTTATGAGTCAGATTTCTTTGTGGCGACAAAAAATGGCAATGAATTCCAACGTTTGCCCAACAGCTCTGATTTATTAAAAAACATTAATACCACAGCCCTTGAGTATGCCGCTGGTATTTCCAGAGATAACCTCGAATTCTATTTTACACGCGTAGCGGCACCGCTCACCAGTTCCTCTACACCGGAAATTTTCCATGCCAGTAGAAGATCCTCACAAGATGCTTTTAGCGTTGCCACAAAGATCGAAACAATAACCGGTTTTGCAGAGGCACCTACGCTTTCCCCGGACGGTCGGATTATATACTACCACAAGAAAGAGAACGGGAAGTTTGTAATTTATTTGGTGAGGAAGGGGTGAATGTACTTCAACCTGAAGTGAACCTAAAGCGAAAAAAGGAAATTTATATATTCAGATACTTCATCAGCATGTCGAGTCGTTCCTTGCTGTCATCATCGTGGGGATCCTCCTGGTAGCGGCCGATGACACGATACCCAAAACGTTCTAGCGTGGCAACAATGCGGGAAAGATCAAGTTGATTGATTTTCAGCGTGACTTTGATTTTACCTTTATCAAGCGCGTCTTCCATCATATTGCTGCTGATGACCTTGGCGTTGTTTTCTTCGACATATCGGCTGATTTCCGCCAGCGAATAATCAATCAAATCCATAGAAAGTACAAGAATTCCGCCTGGCATTTGGACTGAAGCCGTTTGGGCGAAGGACGCCATAATGTCTTGCACGGTGATGATGCCGGCATACTGACCTTCCTCATTTATGACCCCAACAATGTTGAGTTTGTGTTCCCCTGCTATTCGAAGGATATCAAAAAAGTGAGACTCCAGTCCAACAACACAATCCTTTCCCACAAGATCAAAGTCTCCAAGGTTCTTATCGATGTCATTGGACTCCAGGATAATTTCTTCGGAGATAAATCCCAACATAATCCCTC
>JAYVRH010000013.1:0-2771 GCA_043776495.1 Cyclobacteriaceae bacterium | reverse complement strand
TCAGCAAAAACAAACGCTGGAGACTGGTAGAAGTAGTGGAGAAGGCGAAGTAATTGGTTAGATAAAGAAAAGAGGTTATGATACAAAGTGAATCACGTCTGATCGTGGCAGACAACAGCGGAGCAAAGGAAGTGCTTTGCCTGCACGTATTGGGCGGAACTAGAAGACGTTATGCTTCTGTCGGTGACATGATTGTGGTGACGGTAAAATCAGCCATCCCTACCAGTCAGATCAAAAAAGGAACTGTATCAAAGGCGGTAGTCGTTCGTACGAAGAAAGAAGTGAGAAGGAAAGACGGTTCTTACATCCGGTTTGAAGACAACGCAGCGGTACTTCTTACACCACAAGACGAACCACGTGGCACCCGGATATTTGGACCGGTGGCACGGGAGCTTCGCGAAAAGCAGTTCATGAAAATTATATCACTGGCCCCCGAAGTATTATAAATTATGGAGCGCAAGTACAACAAACAGCCCAAGCTGAAGATCAAAAAAGGCGATACTGTGAAAGTGATTGCCGGAAACTATAGAAGCACTCCGGATAAAATCAACTCCGGTAAAGTGCTCGAGGTATTGCTTGAGAAAAATAGGGTGATCGTGGAAGGCATGAACATGGTGACCAAGCATCAGAAGCCTTCTGCCGGAAAGCCTGAAGGTGGCATTAAGAAAACGGAAGCATCTATTCATATCAGCAATGTAGTTTTGTTGGATCCCGCCACTGGGAAGCCTACGAGGGTAGGACGCAAGCTGAATGAAAAAGGTAAGCTTCAGCGATACGCAAAGAAAACAGGAGAATTCATTAAGTAACAAAGCCATGGCAACGCCAAGACTAAAAGAGAAATATACCAAGGAAATTGTTCCGGCACTGAAAGAAAAGTTTCAGTATAAGTCGGTCATGCAAGTTCCCAAGATCAAAAAGATCTGTGTCAACAAGGGCATTGGTGCAGCGGTAGCAGACAAGAAATTGATTGATGTGGGTGTGGAGGAAATTTCTTCCATCACAGGCCAGAAAGCTATACCCACCCGATCTAAAAAGGACATTTCCAATTTCAAGCTGCGGTCCGATCTTCCCATCGGTGTAAAGGTGACTTTACGTGGTGTGAAGATGTACGAGTTTTTGGACCGCCTGATGAATGTGGCCCTTCCCCGAGTTCGCGATTTCAAAGGTGTGAGCGA
The DNA here is from genome assembly GCA_043776495.1 of Cyclobacteriaceae bacterium. Classification (GTDB taxonomy): domain Bacteria; phylum Bacteroidota; class Bacteroidia; order Cytophagales; family Cyclobacteriaceae; genus ELB16-189. Next base: position 1,596 of record JAYVRH010000013.1, on the reverse strand, counting down.
CAAAGGATTTGATGGAAGAGGAAATTATACGTTGGGTGTAAAGGAGCAGATTATCTTTCCTGAGATCTCGATTGACAAAGTCGCCAAGATCAATGGAATGGATATCACATTCGTTACATCTGCCAATACGGATGAAGAAAGTTATGCGCTCCTGAAAGCTTTCGGGATGCCATTCACCACTAAAAATTAATCGCTGCTATGGCAAAACTGTCAATCATTGCAAGGGATAAGAAAAAGGAGAGACTCGTAGCGCGTCTTAAGGTGAAGCGCCAGGCTCTGAAGGCTGCCGGTGACTGGGCTGGGTTGGACAAACTGCCCCGCAGTTCTTCGGCTGTAAGGCTTCATAGCCGTTGTAAACTCACGGGCCGTCCCCGTGGATATATGAGCAAGTTTGGAATTTGCCGTAATCAGTTTCGCCAAATGGCGCACGATGGCAAGATTCCAGGAATGACGAAAGCCAGCTGGTAATTTGAAGAAAGGAAAGGATTAAATATCTTTGCGGCCCCGTTTTAGCCCCGATTGCCCTTAATGGCCGTCGGGAAGAGGGCAAAAGGCCGCAGTTAATTATTAAAGACATGACAGACCCGATTGCAGACTATTTGACCCGGCTCAGAAACGCCATAAAATCACGCCATCGCGTGGTCGAGGTTCCTGCCAGCAGCATCAAAAAGGAGATTACCAAGGTATTGTTCGAAAAGGGCTATATCCTCAACTATAAGTTTGAGGACACTGCCAACAAACAAGGAATGATCAAGATTGCCTTGAAATACAATCCTGAGACGAAGGACTCTGCTATTTCGAAAATCAATAGAATCAGTTCACCTGGCCTGAGACAATATAAGCCAGCAGATGAATTGCCAAAGGTCCTGAATGGTATGGGCATCGCGATCTTATCTACTTCAAAAGGAGTGATTACGGATAAGGAGGCGCGGGCACTCAATGTAGGTGGAGAAGTATTGTGTTACGTTTATTAATTGTAAGAAAATGTCACGGATCGGCAGATTACCAATTGCGCTTCCTAAGGGTGTGACTTGCACCTACTCGGATGGAAATAAGAAAGTGACGGTGAAAGGTCCGAAGGGAGAGCTACATCAGGTTCTCAAACCGGACTTTAAAGTGAAGATCGAGAATGGTTCTGTGGAAGTATCTCGTCCAACAGATGAGAAACCAGATCGTGCTCTTCACGGTTTGTACCGTGCGCTCATCGCCAACATGGTAGTTGGTGTGAGTAAGGGATACAAAGAAACATTGGAGTTGATAGGTGTAGGTTACAAAGCATCAGCGCAAGCCAATGTATTGGAGCTTAGCATAGGTTATTCTCATAGCATTTTCCTTGCTGTCCCTGCAGAGTTAAAACTTCAGGCTTCACAGGAGAAAGGTGCTAATCCGATGATCGTTCTTGAAGGAATCGACAAGCAACTGGTCGGGCAAGTGGCAGCTAAGATTAAGTCTTTGAGGAAGGTAGAGCCATACAAAGGAAAAGGTATTCGTTATCTGGGTGAGTATGTTCGCAGAAAAGCTGGAAAGGCTGCTGCTAAATAATAAATGTTATGCCAATAAAGGTAAAGAGAAGCCGTAGGGAGAGAATTAAGATGG
>JAYVRH010000012.1:0-9254 GCA_043776495.1 Cyclobacteriaceae bacterium | reverse complement strand
TGAATTCTCCGTCGTGATTGAATGGTTGCAACATTCCCTGAATCTATTTTATGTGCGTCACGAATATTCATGAGCGGTGGAACTCGAATTCAGGGTTGTTTAAACGATCAGAACTTAAACTCCCCTAAAGTTAGCCAAAACTTTCATGGTCGATTATGCCCCATCGAACATACAATGCCATTCACACCAACAAGCCGCCAATTGCGCTTGTTGCGGGGCCTTTGTCAAGGGTGTCGATTCCGATAAATCAAAAACAACCATCGGCACTTGCCCAGCCCTTGACAAAGGTTTCGCAACAGGCCTACCTTTGGCTTGGCGGTGAAATGGTCTCCAGATGGGAATACCATTCCCTATGCTTGAATTGCCTCATCGAAGTCCAAGTTATTTTCAATACATACTTGCCGGTAACATTTCTTCAAGAATTGAAGCCTATATGTGTCTAATGTTTGAATTGTGAACCTGGGTCCGTAAATCTATTGGCCTCAATTTATTCTGAAAATGAGTTTTAAATCTTCAAATAAAAAGTCTGTAATCATAAGATTTCCCGGAGAAGCGTGAAAGCATTGACCCAATTCGTGCAATGTCATTTGAGGATTGAATCGTTGCCGGTAGTTTGGAATATAAGCTAGCAGAGTTCCAATTCATCTTCGTTAAGCTTAGTACTTCTGTAGCAAGGGTTTCCAAAGAAGACGGTCCGTAGTGTTTTTTGATCACCAAAGGAGCAGGAATACCCCGGCCACCCATGAAATCGCGACCTCCCTGACCTCGAATTGAAGGTGTTGTGCCATGAGTATAAAGCAAGCCAGTATATGAGTTCACCTCTACACAAATGCCTCGCGCGACAGGATACAAATCAATTTCAAGCTTGTCCTGCTTTCTTACCGAATTGATGAATCTCAAATCATCCTCGATGTTGATTTCTATCAGGTCCACAATCGGAATATTCTTAAGCCCGTCAAGAATGCCCCTTTTTTCTTCCTCCGTAAAGAACGTGCGCTTATGAATAACAACCCTCTTTGGCACTTGATCGGTAGCCTCTACAAAAAGCTGAACCGTGGATATTCCAAATTGATAGGCGTCATTATAAGAAAGGTGTGGTCGCTTGTCTCGTACAACGGGACGATCAATCTTCGCAAGTCTATACCGTAAGCCTTCTCCGCGCGAGTTGTAAATATGACTGCATCCCATAACAACATGACTTTCGTTGTCGACAGAATCTATGCTATAGCCTATTCCGGCAAAGGCCGTGTTCTTATCTAAGTTACCCAAAACCCAGGGGGTACGCATCGTTTTCGTATAAAATGAGAGTGATAGCCACCAATGAATTCTATTTGCTTGGGATTGATTGTCAACTGTGTCTTCCTCGATAAACTGAGTAGTTATTCCTTTCTGGATGGCAAAGGCTTTCACATGATCATGGAGATCAAACACTTCTTGTTCATTTTGGTACTCCCGATACCCTTCCCACTGATCGGGGATACAGATCACAATCAAGTTTACGTCTGAGTTGGCCGTAATACGATTGATTCCATTCTTAATTTGGTCGGCTATAAACAACGCATTTTTTTGAGCTTCAAGTTGCGGATCGACCTTGACGTCCTGCCATCTTGCATCACTTACGGCAGGAATATTAAGAGCAATACCATATGCCGTCGCATAACCCGGAAAATCAATTGCGTAGTTTTCTCTTTGATTGGTCACCGAAACTTTCCCATGCTGTAAATTCAAAAACCTAGAGAACTTTTGATTGTGGGTCGATGGGCAAATGACTCCAAGCATCGTTTGTTTACTCAGGCCGGCAGTGGTGAGGGAAAAGTCATATGGTTTGTTTTGTACTAAGCCTCGTAGCGGATGTGTATCACCAACCTCGCGCTTTCCATCCACCGAAGAGAACAACAACGTTGGTTCATCAAACAACTTTCCGGAAAACTTATAATACTTCGGATTGTCTGGCAAGACCTCATTTCCCGAGGTCTTTTGAATTTTTGCAAATAGAGGAGTTTCTTGCAGAGTAAAATTGAACCCACTTCCGCTGCCATTTGGAAACTCCAGCGTTATCGCACCTTGCTCTTCAAAGATCAACCCCCTCCAATGCTCAAAGGCGGTATTGAATTGACCATTATACATCTTGTCCAATATCTCCTTCGATATTGCCTGTTTCACGGCTTTCTCAACCGGTTCATTGTCTGTTCGAATGATCTCGATTGTGGGTTTGACAAGCAGAAAAAGGCCATTATCATCCTTCACAATGTCTAAAAAAATAGCTTGGTAGACTTTATGAATTGCATCTCCAAGTTTCTTTTCTTGGATTGAATTATTCGCCCAAATTCTGCTTTTGCGATCGCATGGCAGATTCAACTTCGCAGCAATCGATAGTGTGAGCGCAGCTGTTACAATATGTTTTATTGCACCATCCTCAATTTTCAGTTCGCTCTGGTCAATCGGGACTCGGGTTAGGACTCCTTCAATGTGGCCGGTGAAGGCATTGCTAATGTCGTTCATTGTTCCGAGGGCCATGATCTTCTGTTTTAATGGTGCAGCGACGACATTCTGTCCGCTTATAAGGGCTCTGATTTTAGACCAAGCACCGGCCTGTCGAGAAAGTTCACTACTAAACTGGAACAGCTCAGACGGAATAGTAAGAGGAAGCAAATTGCTTTTGATAACCGCATCAATACGATCTATCGTTAGATGAAAAGGGGTAAATTCATTCTTCAGCGAATCGACGCGTTTGAAATGCGGTTCTGCTTCAGTGTAACTTTGACCCGACAAACAGAATTTTGCTAATCGCATCATTAGATCGTCGAACCCGTTTGTTCCAACATAGTAAGCTTCGCGATTATTTGTTCTTGCCACCTGAAGCAACTCGATAACCGCTGAACTAGGTTGATCCTGGTACCCGCACCAATACAATGTCCCGGCTGCCTTTTGAGAGTATGCATCCTTAAGAACATCCATAATAGATTGGTCATTACCGCTAAAGCCAACCACAATCATATGTGATCCATTGCAATCCTCTAGGAGTTTGGCTCGTAGCATCTTGTCTTGAGTTTGAAGCTCAACCTCGGTGTTCTTCAGTTCGTCATACCGATAATCTCCATGAAGAGCGTAAATCAACAATTCCCCTTCAGAGGAGACACGATCTGCCCGGTGAGTTGAATCCAATCCAATTTCGACTGGCGTCAGGTTGTACGATGCCGCTGCCTTCGCGGAAAGATGATCGAAATTTGTTGTCCAGAGTTTTCTTATGATTCTGTCTCTTGCAAGCAAACACATAAGATGATATCCTGCCGATGCCTTTGCGTCTTTTGAAATATTCTGAAAAAAACTTTTCCTCGTGCTTGGGATTGGGAACGCCTCATTTGCATAGAACGTATATTCGCTTGGTGCATCGTGTTTAGGATAGCGTCCTTGTCCATCAAGCCAAAGTTGAATTCTATGTTGCGCAGCATGCGAACTGCCATCTGGAAACAATTTTTCTAAACCGGGATTTGAACTAATGAATATCTGGCGCTTCCATTCCCAAACACAGTCGTAGGCAGACTTAACACCTGAAGAAACTGATGCGCCAGCTCCAATAAAAAATGAATGAGGAGAGGTCTTGTTTATTCCAATGGCGCGAATGAACTGCGTCACATCTAAGGTTTGGTGGTCATCTAGTGCCATTGTTTGCTGTGCGTTTGGAGACTATTCTGATAGTACTTGTTTAACTGAATTAGTGAGAGAATAAAATTACCCTGTCTTGATAAGTCTAATAAAATGACATTGTAAACTTACATTTTTTATTTGAAAAACGTTTGATTATATCAATTTAAGCGTATTTTTGCCAGTGTAAACTAGCAACTGGAAATGTCGAAAAACGACAATTATAAGGATGTCGATTCACTTTTGGGTGGATTATTCAAACCGCAGAGCCTTAAGGAATTGTTTGAAACCAAGCTTGAAGAGCTGGAAATTGCAAAAACAGCGGTTCAAGACATCCTCGGGATCAGCTACAGGGCGTTAAACGGAATTCTCGGAGGTACTCAGAAAATGGTTGATATGACCAACCTACTCAAGATTGCCTCTTTCCTGCAGTTGCCGAAGGAGCAGGTTATTTCCCTTTACGTGCAATCGTTAGAGCAGGTGCATCCTACCAGTTCGGTTTCACCGGACAAGATTAAGTTTATTCGCGAAAACTTTGATCTTGCTGTTCTAAAAAAAGCTGGTCTGATTGAAAACATCACTGACTTTGCCGAAATAGAAAAGAAAATAGTCGCTCGCTTGGGACTGAGGTCGATAATGGAATACAGGATACCAGAAGTCGATGTTGCGTTTAGCTCAGTCAGCGGGTCTAGTCCAAAGAACAAGCTTTCGAGGGCATTTTGGATTCAGTCCGCGACCACTTGCTTTGAAGAGATCAACAACCCCTATACCTACGATAGGGATAAACTAGTAAATTTTTTTCCGCAGATAAGATGGCACTCTACAGATACTGAGCGTGGCTTGGTCGAAATTGTGAAAGGCCTTTATAAGCTCGGCATCACCGTGATTTATCAACCGCCACTGCAGTCGCTCAAACTCCATGGCGCAACATTCACAGTTAACGATAAGCCGTGTATAGTATTAACGAATTATAAAGGCTTCTATGCCACACTATGGTTTGCATTAATTCATGAACTATATCATATCCTTTTTGATTGGGAAGAAATAAAAGAGAACAGGTATCACTTGACAGATGATGACAACGAACAGCTATCGGTCAAGGAACGTGAGGATCTAGCAAATAATTTTGCGAGTGAGTATTTGTTTTCCGGCGAGAAGCTTGCTGCAATCAGGCCTTATCTAAACGACCCTACGTACGTCAATGAATTCGGCTTTCAGAATCATGTGCACCCAAGTATCATTTATGCCTTCAGTGCATTTCAGTCGTCCAAAAATGACCCGATCGCATGGGCGAGAGCACGTAAGAACAGCCCAGACTTCCGCCCAAGTGTTGCTGCTTTGGACATTCCCTGGGAGGATAACCGACGCATTGAAGAAATTCTTCAGAAAAGAAAATTGATGATCTATAACTAGGAAATTATGAAAGTGAACAGTACCGACAAGAAAAGTCTCAAGAAGCCTGTCAGCAGACCGGTTGAAGTGAGTGAAGAGGCAAAACAGGATCGACTGCAACTTGAGGCCTTGCTTATCGGTCAGACCGACGAGCTTGCAAGGAAAGCCCTGTTGCGAAGACAGCAGCGGGAAAGCGAAGAAATTGAATTGCGAAATGGGACAAAGATTTCCATCAAGCAAATCCAGGATTTTGTCACTGCCCATACGCAGCCCTATGCGGCTCGGTTTCCAAACGCTGTAGATTTCTTTAGGGAAATGTTCAGGTTGAAAGGGTGGAAGGACAAGGACCCGAACAATTATATTAAACCAGCCATTGTCGGACGTCTTATTAATCAGACAATTTATTATCGTTTCCATCAGGATGTATTACCCGCCCTGAGGACAATGGCAATGCCAGGTGGAGTGCGTTTGCACAAATTTTTTCAGTTTCTGAATGATGATGGCGTCAGGAAGTTGGAAGATTATCGGGACGATGCGATTACCATGATGAAGACGTGTACGACTTGGTATGAGTTTCAATTAAGGTACTCAAAGACTTATGGCATTCCTATGCAGTTGAGGTTGCCGGTTTAGTTGGCATACGCGAAGCCAAGGTTCGATCCATACCATTGCTTCATACAAGCCGCCAATTGAGCTCGGCGCGGGGACCTTGTCAAGGGTGTTCATGCCGAGTCGGCAGAAATGAAGTAGGATCAACACTTGCCTTGCCCTTTACTACGACACCGCGACGGGCCTACCTTTGGCTTGGTGGTGAAATGGTGTCTTTGCAATTAAGACTAGTGGAGAATTCTTCTGACTCTTGTTAATTCTTCGGCGGTACAGGGTTTTTGAATTCTCCTAGGATTGATTCTGTTCGATGATTGTTTTACGGGGTATCCCAATTTCCTTAAGGCATCTGCAATTGCGCATGTGCTTATTGTCTTTCCGTGGATCCTTTTGTAGCTATCACCAATGTCCCTGTAACTCATAAGGTAAATGTTAAAATGTACAATGCTCTTTGATTCCATAGTGATCGTTGTTCCAGCCTTTTTGAGAAGCCTTCTGAATATCTTGACATACTCTTGTTGTATACCGTTGGGTCATGTCCCAACTTCACATAACTCAACCGGCAATTCATTTATACAGTATACAATTTTCTCATCAAAGATATTTTGGTCACCTTCATCATGTGTTGCAAGACACAAATAGTAATTTCTTTCACTCTTTCGATAAATGACTAACCATTCCCCAGTCAGTCCTGATTCTTTATCCAAAACAGCTTTAATGTGCATCTGCTGTGCTATTGCGGTGAGATTCCTCAATCCAATATTATCCACAATTGCATTAAAGTACTCCCTTTTTTTGTTGTGAAGAGTCCCATTTCTATCGAACCAATACTTGCATACGTTCAGCATTAACGAATACCCTTGTCCGCTGTAAGCGCCATGATGAACCTTGAACAGCCCTTTTAGAGGCTTGTGTTTAAAACAATTTTTTGGGTCATCGATTTTTATCGTCTCGTCTTCGATCAACTCAATTAGGTCTAGAATTTCCGATGAATTGTAATACTCGACTTTGTCTCCGAATACTTCTCCTAGGTTAGACTTATGTCGCCCTAATTGTTGAATCAATAGCGTACTGCAAACGCCGTTCGCTTTCAATTTAATCTTAAGTCTATTTTTAATATCACTAATGCTGCTTTCAAATTCGGAGACAGGAATTTCATGCTCCTCTACACCAGCCTTGTTTACCATTCTTTGGCACAACTGTCTCGCGTAAATGGAGAATATTTTTGATTCAGTCTCTTTGGTGTCCGTTGTCATGTATGCACCCTAATTTCTCCAGACGCACTACCGCCAATTTCTCTAGCTATCGGTTCTGTCACGGAATACGACTTGGTCCCTGCAACGTTTAGCTATTGTTGTACGGTGTGCTTTTATTCTAGCCGACTCCAGCCTAGCTTGATTTCAATTTTTCGTCTGTATTCTGTATCGATTTGCTTTGGTGCTTTTCTAACGTACTCCTCTGCCACTTTCCTCTTTTCGTAAGGGAGTTCGTCCAAATGTTTAATCACGTAATCGATACTCGGTCTTTTCCTATCAGTGTGTTTGCTGTATGAGAGGCCTGTCCAAATTGCAACGTCCATGTATTTCCCGTTCAGCCAATTTCTTACGACAATTTTAATTTGATCTTCAGTGTTTTCATCTTCCCTTACATGGTAGATGCATTCGGCAAGTGTACCTTCTCTATTTTGAAGGGATAACATCGCTTCTTCGAGAGATTCTGCTGTCATTATAGTCCAAAGAGTTCTAACTGGTTTTGTTTCCTTCGCACTATCAACTATTAATGTGATTCGACCATCGTCAGATTGTCGCGTGAACTCAATTGGCAATATCGGCCCATCTTCAAACCATTTATTTTGGATTTTGAGCCCATCTGGTCTCCAGATGAGAGAACCCCAGCCTAAACAAGCTATTTTCATTTTAATCGCTTTCAATAATTTTCATCGCGATTGAGTCTATTAAATCAAGAAAATGAGAGGATACACTATCCCAAGAATTTCGTGCGGCAATGCTTGCAGATTTGTAGCCCCATGTATTACTCTGCATATCCTCTCCAACAAATGGAAATTCGTATATCTTCTTATCCGAATGGAGGTTGTCAACCAATGAAATCTCTAAATAGCTTGTCCCAACCCAATAACCTTCAACCATGACATTATTTTCTATTACAGGCTGAGAAATGATTGCTGTGGAAACAGCCGTTCCCCAGTAAGTTGAGACACTGCTACTCACAGCGGTAATTTGATTATGGTAGGTTTGGTATTGAATTGCCCTGGTTCCAAAGTTTGAGCCTATTTCTTTAATATTGATTTTGATCGCAACACTATTGTCGTCTGTCTTTTCGAAGTACGATTTAAATACAACATTCGTCCCATATATTTTGGATAGTCCGGTTTGTAGGGATTCAATTACTTGTTGGCTATTCTCCGTTGCTTTACGGGAATCCTTGAAACAAATTATGATTGGCTTTTTTAACTTAAAATCTTGCCTGGTGTTGCCTGAAATGGTTGGAATAATTGTCCTATGCGTCTGACAAGAATAGCAGGTTAATGTTGTCAAAAGGATTAGGATCAATCTTTTCATAACTCCATCTTGTTTAAAAGCATCCCGCACAACATCGGACTATGGTACTGCACATATTTCAGGTCCAGCAATGCCATATATAAAAATGCTGATTTTATGGCAAATGGCGACGATTTGGCACTTGTTTCTTTTGTGCTGTGGGTAAAGGCATCAAAAAAGACCTGTCCTTATCAGACAGGTCTTGCAAAATTGACCAGCTAATTTCTAAACCCCAACTCCCTTTCCCTTCTTCGTTTTCTTCTCTTTCTTACCCTGACCCTCCTCGTCAACATCCTGCTTCTGAGTCTCCTTTTTCTCCTTGGACTTCTCAGGTTCCTGCTTCACTTCCTTCTTCTCGATCCCCTGGAAGACCTTCTGCATTTTCCCATCATATAGGTTCAGCGTCTTGAACTGCGGATTGGCCTCGATGTGCATCTTTTCCTCCTTGCCATCTTTCAGGAAGGTCACCGGGTGCTGGTTGCCTTTCTCCAGGGACTTCATCAGCTTGACCTTCTCCTCATCGTTGGATAATTCCTTGATGGGATACTTGTTTAACACCGCCTCCAGTTCGTAGCCATAGCCTTGATGGTATTGCTTCACCTTGAAATTGTCATTCTTGTCCTTTTCCTTGAAATCAAGTTGCACCCAGGCATTGAAAGGCTGGCCTTCCTTGTTGGTAAGGTCCTTGTTAACAGAGCGGCCGCTTAATAGATTGTACGCCTCCTTGGCTGTGATGCCGGAATTTTTGGTCACGTAAAACGTCTGTGCCTTCTCCAGTGCAGGGTCTTCATTCTTAAGCGTGGCTTGATAGCGATTGAAGAAATACATGTCTGTCTGATCGGACTTCTTAAAGTCCAGCCGGTAATCCACTTTATCGGTGACTCCGTCTTTCTTGAATTCACCCTGCAAAGTGAGTTTAAACTCAGCAGGCTGTTCATTGATCCTTGCCTCAAGGTCAGCATTGAGCTTATCTCCAAAGCCCATGTACTTGAGACCGTCTCTTAGAAATTCAAAATTTTTCGTGTTCATAAAAGTTTTGTTTAAAAGTTTATA
>JAYVRH010000011.1:0-2771 GCA_043776495.1 Cyclobacteriaceae bacterium | reverse complement strand
GACTTGATGGTTGCTAGCGCTTCAAAGAGCCTGTCTCTCCACGCTTCTTTATAAATCGATTTAGCAGAAGTGCTTCATCGATCTGATGTCACAAACGTATAGTGGATTAGTAGAGTTTCCAAATAGGAAGTTAAAATTTTGTTAAAATTTCTTTTAGCCTCACTGACGTTAGGTGATTTTAGCTTAGTGAAACTTGAGAAAGATCAGATCGTTGACTTATTGATATAGGCAATTTGCCCGAGGTGGTAAATATCATGTTGAATGATGCCGTGAAGCAAAGTATAATACGTGTACTTCTGTGTTTTGCTAGGAACCAACTCACCCAGGCGATGTTCTGGAAATGCTTTTGCGGCTTCTACTAACGCTTGTTGGCTTTCTTTAAGACCGTCGAGCGCAGCCTCCCAAGTTCCTCCGGCCGGAAAATTCATCACTGCTTCGACCTCAAAAGTGTTATCGCCTTGCAGCCTTTTTATTGCAAACGCCCGCCACGAAGTCATGTGGAGAACAATTTCGATGATGCTATGGGCAGAGCCGTGACGCTGGCGTACTATGTTCGGGTCAATCCCCTCAAACGTTTTCATTAAGGAAAGGCCATACCAAGGATGCTGGTCAAAGGTCTTTTGCAGCTGCCGTACGATGCGGTCAATTTCAGTTGACATGTCTCTTGATGCAACTAGGTAAGCATGCCACCATCGACCTGAATTACCTGACCCGTGATATAGGATGATAAATCGGATGCAAGAAAAATACAGGCATCGGCTACATCTTCGGGCTTGCCGCCACGCTTGAGTGGAATGGCATCACGCCAGCTTTGAACTGTTTTCTCATCCAGCTTACTTGTCATTTCAGTTTCTATAAACCCCGGTGCGATCGCGTTGGAACGTATCCCCCGTGAACCCAGTTCCAGGGCAATTGACTTGGTGAAACCGATAATGCCTGCTTTGGAGGCTGCATAATTAGCCTGACCTGCGTTGCCCTTCAGTCCTACTACAGAAGTCATGTTAATAATCGATCCTCCCTTTTGTTTCATCATAGGACGACAGGCAGCCTTGACTGTGTTAAAGCATGATTTCAAATTTACTTTCATGATATTATCCCACATCTCCTCCGTCATGCGGAGCAACAGGTTATCCATGGTGATGCCTGCATTGTTGACCAGCACATCCAGTGAACCAAATTCGCTCACCACGTCGTTGATTAACTTTTCTGCCTGTGCGAAATCGGCAGCATCCGAACGATAGCCTTTGGCTTTGACACCTTTTGATGCCAACGCTGTTTCAAGCGCCAGCCCCTGCTCCACGCTGGAGAGATAAGTGAATGCCACATTCGCTCCCTGCTCGGCAAATTTAATGGCGATGGCTCTCCCGATTCCTTTCGATGCTCCTGTCACCAGTGCGGTCTTTCCTTGCAATAATTTCATAGAATAAAGCTTAAGTCCTCAATTTCAATGCAAAATAAGCAGATCAAATGATTTGGTAGTGGGTCAAATTGAGTGTTGCCCAATTTCCTTGCAACAAATCGCTGCTCGACAGGTTTGTGTCTTTGGCCTCCTATGTGTCTAAAACCCAAAAGCAAGCTGAATAAAACCATTTTAAACACATAGGTTCACATTACTTTCCTCGTATGGTTTCGTGGCGAGAGTCTCTTTCTGAACTTGACACTCTACCAAGGATTTTCAGTCCTTTATAAAAAAGGAATAATTCTATAAATTGTATGCCTAAATTCTTCTTATGATAAAGATGATATCCATTCTGCTTGTTGGCTTTTCTCTGATGACCTGCGGCACAAAATCGACGCAGGAAAAGCCGGATATCCTCTATAAGAATCTTGATACGTCTGTTCCTCCAAGGCAAGATTTTTTTCAATATGCGAATGGTGGATGGATCAAGAATAATCCCATCCCCGCCTCAGAGACCAGTTGGGGCATTGGTCAGATGGTGCAAAATGAAATCTATTCCCGGTTAACCAAAATTAATGAAGCAGCGGCCAAAGCCCCCTCGACGGATCCGGTTCAACAAAAGATTGGTGATTTCTGGAGCAGCGGAATGGATACCGTTCAAATTGAAAGCACCAAGCTCACACCGCTTCAACCTTTCATGGATGAGATTGATGCCATCCGGGATACGAAATCACTTCTTAAGACAGTTTCTGGTTTCAAATCCAAAGGCATCAATTGCCTGTTGGCTGACTTTGTCGGACAAGACGACAAAAACAGTGAGGTAATGGCTTACATTCTCTATCAGGGTGGCATCGGCCTTCCCAATCGGGATTATTATTTCAACAAGGATGAACGTAGTACAAAGATTCGCAATGCTTATCAGGCGCACATCGTCAGAATTTTTAAGATTGCCGGAATTGACTCCGTGAAAGCAGGTGAAAAAGCAGCACACGTATTCAAAATAGAAACCTCCTTCGCTACCGCTTCCCGAAAATTGGAAGACTTAAGGGATCCCTATGCTAACTATAATAAGTTCGCTGTCTCAAACCTGAAAAAACTTTCCCCATCGATCGACTGGAATGAATGGATGACCTCATCGGGTGTGAAGGGTATTGACTCGGTGATTGTAGGTCAACCTGAATTCTTCAAAGCCCTGGATCAATTGCTGAAAAAGGAACCCATTGAAAACTGGAAGGACTATCTGCACTGGCATCTTCTACGTGCCTATGCCCCTTATTTGCACAAAGCCATGGTGGATGAAAATTTTAATTTCTATCGCAAAGTTCTGAGGGGCGCTGAATCAATTCGGCCAAGGTGGAAACGTGTATTGGAT
>JAYVRH010000010.1:0-2775 GCA_043776495.1 Cyclobacteriaceae bacterium | reverse complement strand
AAAATTTAGTGACAACCGTCAACGCATCGTGAGGCAAACCATATGCCAGCGACATGGTCCAAGCGGACGCATCATAAAAAACACTGTCGTTGAATTGTGTTACTTTTTCGAACACACTTCTCACCATCCGGTACTGTCTCTGATCAGTCGGTACAACATATGCTTTTCCTTTTTCATACTTTGTGTTTCCAATAGAGAGGTCGGTTCCCAATTGATAAGTCTCTATTTTGTGTTTCAATAACAACTCAGCGAATGCCCGCGTCTTGTTGAGGTCCTTTGCATCACCAAATACATACGCTTTCGTAGCTGATTTCTTTCCTTCGTCCAACGCGGTCCTGAAAAATTCTTGTTGGTGTTTCAGCATCAGCTCTCGATTTTCAACTGATGCTCTTACGGTTGCAATGCTCGTACGCACATGGTTACGTATGGTAAAGGCAAACGTGACATCTTTCGTTGTGCTTCGCTGGATGTGCCCTCTTGAACTGGCCTGTTCAAATACCAATCCAAGTCCTCCATGAATGTCAGGATAGGTTGAGCCATAGCCAGGATAAGAATTGTCAAACACTTCTTTGGTGAAATAGAGCGAGCCAATGTCGTCCAATGCTTTCGAAAAATATTTTGCGAATAGATTATTCAATTGATCATAATTTGCCCGTGGAACAACGGGGTTTTCGGAACCGAATGGTTTTGTGGGCTCAAAAAAGTTAGTGCCATTGGTACCCATTTCGTGGTAGTCGGTACCGACATTGGGTAGCCATTGGTGAAAAAACTCCACTCGATTACGAGACTCCACGTGAGCCAGTGGCAACCAATCTCGGTTTAGGTCAAACCAATAATGATTGAACCTTCCGCCGGGCCACACCTCATTGTGCTCACGATCCATAGGGTCTGAAACGGGAGGACTTCCTTTATGCATATTTGCCCAGTTGGCATGGCGATCGCGGCCATCCGGATTGTAGGAAGGATCTATAAGAATAACCGCCTCTTTCAAAAATCGTTCGGCATCCTCTCCCTTTGCTGCCACCAAATAATATGCTGTGAGAAGCGCTGCCTCACTGCTCGAGGGCTCATTGCCATGCACATTGTAACCATGCAAAATGACCACTGGCATTTTGGAAACATCTACATGCTGCGTGGGGTCAGCAAGCTTCAAATGCTCTTTCCTAATGTCTTCGATTCGAGCATAGTTATCTGCATTTGTAATGGTCAGTACTACTTGTGCCCTGTGCTCGTTGGTATAGCCGATGATCTGAAAATGAGCCTTTGGTGAAACGCGTGCTAGTTCTTTAAAATAGGAGACTATATTTTCATGTCGGGTATGCCAGTCCCCGATGGGATAACCCAGAAATTGCTCTGGTGAGGGAATGGTTTCATCAAAATTCCCTGCTGGAAAGAAATACGAATTTTGTGCCGGCAGGACAAGACTGACGAACAATAGCGCGAAAATGACGATTGACCCTTTCATGAATAATGTTATTGACAAATTTCCAGATAAGAATGATCACTTGAATTTGAAAAGTGATAGACGGCCAAAACAAAAAACCCTGGTCAAGCCAGGGTTTTCTATTTTTCTTAATTCATATTATTTTGGAACTCCCGCCGCAGTGGGTGTCACCCCCATCTTCTTGAGAACAAGTACCGAGATATCATACTTTTCATCATTGTAAAGCAAAACATCCCCACCACCTGCCACTTGTGGGTTAATGATAAACGAGTATCCATTCTCTTTTGCCACTTCTCCAACCGCTTTTCCTACTTTGACAAATACAGGTGCCATCAGATCCGTTTGCTTCTTTTGCAGAGAAGTCTGAGCGTCTTGCTGAAACTTTTGAATATTCTCCTGCAATTGGGTAAGCTCTGTTTCTTTGTCCTTCCGGACAGCATCTAACATAGTGGCGGCACTCGCCTGGTAGGTCTTCAGTTTGGTTTCGTATTCCTTGTATTTCGTATCGAGCTGAATTTTAAGCTGGTCTCCATGGGTCTTCAGCTCATTGTCAATCTGTTTATACTCCGGCATTTGACTAAATATATAGTCCCAATCAGCATACCCTACTTTTTGTTGTACGGCTACCTGGCCGAATGTGGCAGTCGAGAATATGGTTAGTAAAAGGATCAGTACAGTTCTCATGTTCAAAAATTTATTTGATTTTAATTGAAATTTCTAATGCGATGTTCAAATTATTTTGGTAGGGCCGCTTCAGTTGGGGTGATTCCAAACTTCTTCAATACGAGTGCCGATATGTTATATTTTTCATCGTAGTAAAGAAGCACGTCACCTCCCCCTACTATTCGTGGCGTGAAGATAAAAGTGTATCCATTTTCTTTGGAGACCTCTTCAATTGCTTTTGCAACTCTTGCAAAAACAGGTTCCATCAGGTCGGTCTGCTTTTTCTGAAGAGACGTTTGGGCATCTTGCTGAAATTTTTGAATGTTTTCCTGAAGCTGAGTCAATTCTGTTTCTCTGTCCTTTCGAATGGCATCCACCATGGTAGCAGCACTCGCCTGGTAGGCCTTCAACTTAGTATCATACTCCTTATACTTCGCGTCAAGCTGTGCCTTAAGTTGGTCGCCGTGGGTCTTTATTGCACTTTCAATTACCTTGAATTCCGGCATTTGACTAAAAATATATTCCCAGTCAGCATAACCCATTTTCTGGCTGTGGGTAGTGGCCTGGGCTGTTTGGGCAAAAGTCGCAACCGAAAGCAGCATCAAGAAAAAGATCAGTACAGTTCTCATGTCAAGTTATTTATTTGATTTTATCATTTGGGTCACCTA
>JAYVRH010000009.1:0-2784 GCA_043776495.1 Cyclobacteriaceae bacterium | reverse complement strand
GATGCCCTGATCAATAGTCTTGAAAAACTCATTGCCAAAAAACGCAACATCAAACAAGGGGCCATGCAAGAGTTGCTGAAACCGAAGAAGGGGTGGGTGGTGAAGACAATTGAAAAGGAAATCGATTTACTAACAGGCTTCCCATTTTCAAGTGATAAATATTCCAAATCTGGCATAAGATTGCTACGAGGATCAAATGTAAAAAGAGGTGTAACAGATTGGAATAATGACATTACTCAGCATTGGGATAACATAACTCCTGATTTGAATTCATACATTCTTCAAGAAGGAGATATTGTCGTTGCAATGGATGGTTCTTTGGTAGGAAGAAGTTTTGCTCAATTGTCTTCTAAAGACATCCCCTCCCTTTTGCTGCAACGTGTTGCCAGAATACGTTCTTTACAAATTGATATGGGTTACCTTAAAGAATTTATTTGCAGTGAAATATTTACAAAACATTGTGATTCTGTAAAGACTTCTTCGGCAATACCTCACATTAGTCCAAGCGATATACGAAGTTTTCAAATCCCAATTCCTCCTTCAAAAGAAGAACAAAAAGCAATAGCAAATACCCTTTCTGATATGGACAAAGAGACTAACCTCTTGGAAGATAAATTGGACAAAGTAAGAAAAATCAAACAAGGCATGATGCAAAATTTGTTAACGGGTAAAATCAGGTTGGTTTGAAAGTTACCTTGCCTTTGCCAGTGTTCTTTATGTCAAGCATCGTCTCCCTTTTTCGGGAACGATGCGCCCACTTTCAATTTAAGCTGTCATGATTTAAAAAATTCAAATGAAGTGGGGTAACCAAACTCAATACTACCCGGAGTGCTGATGTTCTGCGAAAAAAAAATCGGGAGCAACACTTCCGTTCGGGTGTGTATATCTGCTGAATAGGGCTATTACCAATGGAGCATCCTAGCCGATAGCGCCAAAATTTTGTATGAATGTCTTCCCGCTCTTTGCAAAAAAATCTCTTTGTAGAAATGGTTGTCGAATTATCCAATAAAAGAATCAACGCATTAGCCTCCCATCGTAAACAATTCCTTCAGCTCTTTATTGCTCAGATTTCCGATCCAGTTCTCTCCGGTAGAAACCGTCATTTCGGCAAGTGCTTTTTTAGATTGTATCATGTCGTTGATGCGTTCTTCAAATGTGTTTTTGGTTATAAACCGGTGTACCATCACGTTGCTTTTCTGACCTATTCGATACGCACGGTCGGTGGCCTGTGCTTCTACAGCCGGATTCCACCACAGGTCATAGTGTATTACATGGTTGGCGGCTGTGAGGTTGAGCCCTGTGCCAGCGGCCTTCAGCGAGAGTATAAATATTTTATCGGCTCGGTTATCCTGAAAGTTGGCAACCATTTCTTTGCGCTGCTTCAGGCTACAGCCTCCGTGATAAAACAAGGGTTCTTCTTTGTAGCGTTCGGTTATAAAATGCTTCAGCAGGTTGCCCATTTCGGTGAACTGGCTGAAGATCAAAACTTTTTCACCGCTCTCAACAATGCTGTCTAGCTTGTCAAAGAGCAATTCCATTTTGCCGCTGAGCGAAGCATCCAATATTTTGTTTTTAAGGAACTGTGTGGGGTGGTTGCAGATTTGCTTCAAGGCTAAAATCATTTGCAGCACCAGCCCCTGCCGCACAAACAAGGCTTTATTGTCGTTGCCGCTTATACCTTCAATATCGCTCATGGCTTTTTGCAATGTCTTTTCATACAAGCTGGCTTGCTCTTTGGCCAGCGCAGAGTAGCAATCCATTTCGATTTTATCGGGCAGATCGGAGATAATACTTTTATCGGACTTCAGTCTGCGCATCATAAACGGGGCTGTTACTTTCTTAAGCAATTCGGCAGCGGCCACATCGTTGTATTGTTGGATCGGATTGCCGTAGGTTTCGTCAAACTCTTTGCTGTTGCCCAACAGCCCGCGGTTGCTGTAATCCATAATGCTCCACAGTTCGCTCAGCCTGTTCTCTACTGGCGTGCCGCTCATGGCTATGAAATGATTGGCACCAATCGTTTTTATGGCTCTGGCCTGCTCGGTGTTGCTGTTTTTTATATTTTGTGCTTCATCAATAACCAGCGAGTGCCATTTTTTCTTTTTGAGTTCTTTGGCATCGCTGCGCACGATTCCATAAGACGAAATCAACACATCAAACTCGTCCTTATTTTCTATTTTCCGTTTTGTGCCGTGATATATTTTTGCTTTCAACGTGGGAGCAAATTTCTCTATTTCGGTTTGCCAGTTGGTTAAAAGCCCGGTAGGGGCCACCACCAATACTTTTTCCTGTTCAAGCAATCCATCTTCTTTGTATTTGAGCAGGGTAGTGATCACCTGGAGTGTTTTCCCCAACCCCATGTCATCGGCCAGCACAGAGCCAAAGCCTATTTTTGAATTGCGGTACATCCACGAAAAGCCCCGGTGCTGGTAAGGCCTCAGTTGTGCCTGGATGCCTTTGGGCAATGCCACTTCATTGAAATTGGTCAACTCTTTGATCAGTTCTTTCACTTCATCGGTAAGGCTAATGGCGCTGCCCAGGTATTCGCCACTGAGGGCGGCACGCAATATCTGGAAAGCCGAAAGCTCCTGCGTGTTCGCAAAGTGATGATGTATTTTTTGCAGATCTTGCTGATTTACATAGATGTACCGGCTTTTGTATTTGATCAAGCCGTCTGACTTGTTGAGCAATTTCTTGAACTCGGCTTCATCCATCACAGTATCGCCTATGGCCACCTGCCAATCGAAACTGAACAACTGCCCCAGGTTGATGAACGATTTGCCG
>JAYVRH010000008.1:0-9317 GCA_043776495.1 Cyclobacteriaceae bacterium | reverse complement strand
GTGTCTCCTTATCATAGATAAACGAACTCTGATAAGCAGGGCAAGCCAGGCGCTGGGTACAAGCGCTGAGCAAGGCAAATAGACTGAGTGCTGCAAGTAAAGCCCTGGCCATGGATGGATTAAGGTGCAATCAACAAAAATAAAGAAATAACCCCAACTAATGCCGGAAAATGCATTTAAGTAACCACAGTAACTATCTGATTTACAGTTTATTTACCCTCTAGTGCTAATTTAGCACTTTTAGGCAATCCTGACACCACTAGCTCATAGGAATCGTCAATGAGGCCCTTGATCAGTTTGTCAGGGGCAGTTCCATCCATCACCACGGTGATCCAGTGCTTTTTATTCATATGATACGCCTGCTGGACAAACGCATATCGATCTCTCAGTTCTGCCCCGTACTCGGGGTTCACTTTTAGGTTCACCCCTTCAAATGCCTCTACGTCGGCCAAGGCAAACATCTTCCCCATTACCTTAAAGACAAGGGTATTATTATCAAATGGAAATCCTTCAGTAGCCCTCTTTTTTTTCAAACAGTAAGCCCTGAAGGATTCGATGTTCAATTGAAGAAGCGTTTTGCTATGAGATAAATTACTGCCAAAAGGAAGACAATAATTGAAAGTTTATTGACCCCATGCATGATTTTGATATTTACGTTGTCGGGGCGATTGGGATCCTTTTTGCGAAAGAAATACCCGCCGACTTCACCCAAGGAAAGAAATTCCTTTAGGGTGCGCTTCTTTTGTTGCTTTTGATTCAATTCGTTTTCCATAGTCATGTTTGCTCAGCTAATTCAACCCAATTTCCATCCTCCTGAATCAGTCCTATCAAAGCGTCAACCGCCTGTGCTGCCGGAACATTTCTTTTCACCACGTCCCTGCCTCGATAAAGTGTTATCCGTCCTGGTCCGGAACCAACATATCCGTAATCCGCATCTGCCATTTCTCCAGGGCCGTTTACAATGCAACCCATAATTGCAATCTTGATGCCTTTCAAATGATGGGTCCGCGACCTAATATTCCCCGTCGTTTCCTGAAGGTCAAACAAGGTCCGTCCACAGGATGGACAAGAAATGTATTCCGTCTTGGATATTCTGGTGCGGGTCGCCTGGAGGATGTTAAAGGCTGTTTCGTTCACAAGCTTGTCTGAACCACAATTTCGTACCGTGATGAATACACCATCACCTAAGCCGTCAATCAACAGGCCTCCAATATCGGTCGCTGAATAGAGTTGCAGTCGCTCCGAAGTCAAATCCGTATAAGCCCTGCGTATGACCACAGGCACCTTACATTCCTCATTGATCAGCTCCACAAACACCCGTCGCTGTTCAGCATATCCATGCGTATTGTTCGTGTCAATTATCAGGACTGCTGTGGGATCCGTTTTCAATTTTTCAATCAATGGCACCGAAAGCTCTTCCAAAGAAGCATGAATAAAATTCAGTTTCTTCGAATGCTCCAGGTCCATCAGGAAGTCTTTGGCGCTCATGAACGGGTAACTCCTATCCCGTTTAGGTTGAATAAGCCAGGTTGCATGATTCTGAACGATGGCCAGTGTTCCAGGTATCTCAAAATCCAGGGACTGGTCACCAAGAAAAACATAATCACACGCCATATCGGTAATATTCCATTTATCCAACGGAACGGAATAGTGATAGCCCAGAGCAAAAAGAGAGGCGGGCGTAATTTTTTCTTTAGAAGAAAAATCAGCTATGACCCTCGGGACCTGATGTCCACCAAAATTTGCAACCTCATGGGTGATTCTTCGGCTGTATTCAAATGGGTTTAAAGGATAATTCTTTATCTCGGGTATGGGATCATGGGGATATCTGT
The DNA here is from genome assembly GCA_043776495.1 of Cyclobacteriaceae bacterium. GTDB lineage: Bacteria > Bacteroidota > Bacteroidia > Cytophagales > Cyclobacteriaceae > ELB16-189. The sequence goes on along the minus strand of JAYVRH010000008.1, from coordinate 7,485 downwards.
TTTTATAACGGTCAACCAATTCAATGCAAACAGGCACCTCTGCTTCAGGAGCTTCGGTCAGTGATACCCGAATGGTATCTCCTAAGCCATCCTCTAACAGTGTACCAATCCCCACCGATGATTTTATTCTGCCATCCTCTCCGTCGCCGGCCTCTGTTACACCCAGATGCAAGGGATAAGGCTTAAATGCCTCTTCGTCCAGCTTTTGTACCAACAACCGGTAGGCCTGAATCATCACAAGAGGATTGCTCGCCTTCATGGAGAGCACAATATCGTAGTAATTAAGGTCCTCGCAGATCCGTAAGAACTCAAGTGCCGATTCCACCATTCCGAGAGGAGTGTCACCATACCGACTCATGATGCGGTCTGAAAGTGAGCCGTGGTTGGTGCCGATCCGCATGGCTGTCCCGTATTCCTTACAAATCTTTACCAAGGGGGTAAATTTTTTACGAATGCGTTCGAGCTCAGCTTCGTAGCCCGCATCGGTATAATCAATCTCTTCGAATTTCTTTTTGTCGGCGTAGTTGCCTGGATTCACTCTGACTTTTTCGACAATGCGTGCTGCCAGCTCAGCAGCATTTGGCGTGAAATGGATGTCAGCAATCAAAGGGATTCGGTAGCCCCGGGCAAGCAGTTCCTTTTTTATTTCCGCCAGGTTCTGAGCTTCCTTTATACTGGGGGCGGTGATGCGAATGTATTCACAACCAGCCTCTATCATTCGAATGGCCTGGTCTACGGATCCCATCGTATCCATCGTATCCACGGTGGTCATCGACTGTACGCGGATTGGATTATTACCGCCTATATACACACCCCCGATGTTGACTTCGCGGGTTTTACGACGGGAATATTGAACAAGGCTATCACAGTAATGGCGTATTTGGGCAACGGTCGAATCCACAATTTTCGTATTAATCGTATTGATACAAAGTTAACCTTTAACGAACCAAAAAGTTCACAGAAAATAGAGTAGAATTATGCGCTGATTAATGCAACCTCAACCTGGATCTGAGGGAATCTGCGCATTCAAATCCGCGAAAATTCCATCTAACTCGTCATCTGCTTCATAGTCAAGGTCAATTAATAGCCACAGATTGCACTCCTGCCTGCCGAAACGACTTGGAGCAGGAAGGGATTTTCACAGATGATTCTATCAGTGGTAATCTGTGCAATCTGTGGCAAATTTATAGATTCTTCGCTCAGCCTGACTCAAGTTAGAAATCTAGTTTTAGCTCCCCGTGTCTTAGAATCCGAAATGCATTTGCACCCCACGTCTCCTAAATATCTCCCAACTGCGGACGTATCAGTATCTCCTCGACCACACTTCTGGGTGATAGCGAATATGCCCCAAAAATTGCCTCTGCTACATCTTCTGGCTTAATAAAACGTTCATCTGGCAAGTCTACTCCATCCCAGCTTGAGGTGCGCGTAGCACCCGGCAAAACGGCCGTCACACGAATGAGGTGATCCTTAAGTTCTTCACGCAGGACTTTTGAAAATCCCAACAAGGCAAATTTAGAAATGGTATACGACCCACCATTAGGATAAGCTTTGATGCTGGCGATGGAACACATGTTGAAGATATGCCCGCTCTTTCTTGATTTCATTGCCATTACCAAGCCACGAGTAGTATAATAGGCACTGTACACATTGTTTTCCACCATACTTTCCAATGTCCCCTCCTTCTCCTCCGTCACCAGGCCAGGCGCAAAAAACCCGGCATTATTTACGACTACATCGACTGCCTCACCGAGGCCAGATACAAAATCCGTGAACCCTTTTACTTCAGCCCTCACCGACATATCTGCCTTGAATACATGCGTCCGGATGGAATACGTTAATTCAAGGTATTTCTTAAGGGTAGCGAGGTCGTCGGGATTGCGGGAACAGGTGACGATATCAAACTTTTGTGACGCAAATTTCACAGCAATGGCCTTGCCAATACCCTTCGTACCCCCGGTGATTACGGCCATTTTACTCATAGAATTTATTTTATCTTTAGGGCAAGTTAAATGTTTTCATGAAGGGATTTGGGAGCTATGTGATTTTTTTGGGCACACTGGTGGTCCGTCGGGAGTCATTCAAAACGTATTACAGGCTGGTGATAGAAGAGTCACTCCAAATAGGAGTCAAATCGGTGGCATTGGTGGCATTGGTGGCAACATTCATCGGCGCTGTAACGACTGTACAAACAGCCTATAATTTAGTGAGCCCCCTGGTGCCACGGTACATCATCGCCCAGGTGGTAAGAGAGATGACTGTCCTTGAATTGGCTCCCACCATCATGGCGATCATCTTTGCCGGCAAGGTGGGGTCCAGCATGGCCGGTGGCTTGGGCACTATGAGAATCACAGAGCAAATCGATGCACTTGAAGTCATGGGCATCAACTCGGCCTCCTACCTTGTCTTACCTAAAATTCTTGCCTCCTTATTCATGTATCCGTTGCTGGTGATCGTCGCTGGAATTTGCGCACTTTTTGGCGGCTATCTTGTCGGCACACTCACTGGTCTCATCACCCCGACTGACTTTGTCTATGGTCTTCGTTTCTATTTTGATTCCTATGCCATCATATTTGCCTTAATCAAGGCGTTCGTATTTGCCTTCTTGATCAGTTCGATTTCTTCCTTTAAAGGATACTATACTCAGGGAGGAGCTTTAGAAGTCGGAGTTGCGACTACCGCCGCAGTTACGGCAAGCATCATCGCTGTTCTAATGTCAGATTATCTTTTGGCTCAGCTACTCTATGTCAGGTAATGATTAAGATCAATCATATTACAAAGTCCTTTGGCGGAAAGCCTATCATCCAGGATATTTCCGGTGAGTTTGACAAGGGAAAAACCAATCTCATTATCGGCTCCAGCGGCACTGGGAAAAGTGTCTTGCTAAAATCCATCGTAGGACTCCTCAATCCAGAAGTGGGCAATGTGTTCTATGATCTTCGAAATTTTACCGAGGCGGACAAAGAAATGAAAGCCGAAATACGGAGAGAGATTGGGATGCTTTTTCAGGGTGGGGCGCTGTTTGATTCAAAAACAGTGGAGCGTAACGTCATGTTTCCATTGGACATCCTTACCAAGATGTCGCCGGAGGAGAAAATCGAGCGGGCTAATTTCTGCCTCAAAAGAGTTGGGCTCGAAAATGTAAATAAGAAAATGCCTTCTGAAATATCTGGAGGAATGAAGAAAAGGGTTGGAATTGCGAGGGCAATTGTCAACAACCCCAACTATCTCTTCTGTGATGAGCCCAACTCAGGGCTTGACCCACAAACTTCAATCCTAATTGATGACCTTATTGGAGAAATCACGCATGAATTTGACATTACGACCATCGTGGTAACACACGATATGAATTCTGTGATGGGCATCGGTCAAAAGGTCATGTTCCTATACAAGGGTAGAAAACTATGGGAAGGCTCTAACAACGAAATAATGAAGTCCGGCGTGGAGGAACTGGACGACTTTGTCTTCTCCAATAAAGTGATGCAAAACCTAAAGGAACGGTCCTAGTGGGCCTTAAAGTAGGCAGTAAGAATCCCGATAGCAATCGGGAGCAATAGGCAAGCGCCTCAAAATGTCACGACGGATTTTCGGATGACTACTTCTACATGCTCGAGAGCAATATTAGCCTAACATTAGAATAGACCTGATCACTCATACCTCAGCGAATGAGCCGGGTTTGCAGCAGAAACCTTTAACGAGTGATAGGCCACTGTTATTAGCGAAATAGACATACAGGCAGAAGCTGCTATCACCAGGGATATCCAACCTACCTCAACGTGAAATGCATAATTTGTAAGCCATGCATTCATGACGTACCAACCAGCAGGACAACCTACCATGGAGGCGAGCAAAACCAAAACGATAAACTCTTTCCCCAGCAAGCTTACCAATCCGGGCCTGGATGCTCCTAATACCTTTCTTATTCCCAGCTCCTTCGTACGTCGCTCTGCTGAAAAAGCAGAAAGACCAAACAAGCCCAGGCACGAAATGAAAATTGACAGTACGGACAATGCATTAAATATCTTTCCGCGCTGAGCTTCCGTTTTATAAAAATTCTCCCAATCCTGATTCAAAAAAGAATAGTAGAATGGATAGCCCGCCGCATACTCCTTCCAAATGTTTTCTGTTGATTTCAGGGCTTGATCAATTTGATTTTCTTTGGCTCGTATCAGCAGGCAGCTGAATGAATGCTGGCTCACCTTAGGAATGCGGAGAATGAGTGGCTCAATCGGGTTGTGCAACGATCCAAAATTAAAGTCTTTTACTACTCCTACTATTGTTCCCTTTCGATCCCACATCGCAAGGTCCTTGTTGGCGGTGCCATTCTTGAAACCGAACTTGGAAGCAGCCTTTTCATTGACAATATAGTTCACACTATCTGTCACTATAGACCTATCAAAAGAACGTCCTTCCAGCATTTCCATTTTCATCGTTTGGATAAATTCATAGTCCACGTTCATGTTCGTAAATAAAATACGTGCCTCCGGATCTTTGCCTTCCCACACCAAACCAGAAGTAGAATTTCCAATCTCAATTGGCAATTGGCTTGACGCGGTCACGCTTTCAATGCCAGGCTTTAATAAGAGTTGAGAACGCACTGTTTCAAACTTTTCGCTCATGTTACCCTGCATCCACACATAGAAAACGTTTTCCCGTACAAAGCCAATGTCTTTATTTTCCATATAGTTCATCTGGCGGAAGACCACCACCGTGCTGATGATCAGGATGATGGATAACGCGAACTGTACGATCACGAGGGCCTTGCGGAAAAACGAAGCGGAATTGCCACTCCGGAGCTGTCCTTTAAGGACTTCAACAGGCTTATATTCTGAAATGAAGATTGCCGGATAGCTGCCGGCAAAAAAGGATGTAAAGACCACGACCAAAATGAAAATCAATGCAATCCTGGCGTCCAGCAAAAAGAGGCCAAGATTTTTTCCTGCAAGTTCATTAAATCCGGGCAGTACGATCAGCACCATCCCAATGGCCAACGCGGCAGATAAAATAACAGTCAGGAAAGATTCACCCATGAATTGCCTGAATAGCTGGGCTGGAAATGCGCCAATAACTTTCCGGAGGCCTACTTCCTTCGCCCTTTTGGATGCCTGCGCTGTGGCCAGGTTCATGAAATTGATGCAGGCAATCACCAAAACAAAAACCGCTACAATAAAAAATATCCGCACATACTCAATCCTTCCGCCTGATGGTTTTCCATTTTCAAAATCACCTCGCAAGTAGGATTCCCCAAAAGGATACACAAAAAGTTCTACGTTCGTTTTTTCAACATGCTCCTTTACCTCATGTATGAACTTCTTCCCAAACGCTTCGATGTCCGTTCCGTTTCGGAGCATCACGAAGGTCCGGATATTGTTGTTGTCCCATTGGTCAAGCCAGGTATTATTCTGATCCCAGAAATATTGAAATGGTAACAAATATTCGAATTGCAAGGAAGAGTTTTTAGGAATGTCTTTCAATACTCCTGTGACGATAAAAGAGCTTTTGGTATTCATGAGCAATGTTTTTCCCAATGGATCTTCGTTTCCGAAAAACTTTCCTGCCATCTTCCTGCTAATGACGATTGAACTTTTGTCTTTCAGCGCAGTCACCTGGTCTCCCGCAACAAGGTCGAACGAGAACATGTCAAGGAAATCCTGTTCGACATATCGTCCCTTTTCATAGAACGCCTTTTCGCTTAATGCGAAGAGTTCGTTTACCTCCCAGGTAAAACGGGATGCCTTTTCAATTTCAGCATACTTTTCCTTTATGAAAGGAGCCATCGGGCCAGGTGTGGAGCTAAAAGTAAATAACCGGCCATCGGTGTACTGCTGATTCTCCATGACGCTGTAAATACGACCTAGACGCTCATGAAAGTGGTTCACGCTAAATTCGTCATTGATCCAAAGAAAGATCAGCAGGGCGCTCCCTATGCCGCAGGCAAGGCCCAGAATATTCACAAAAGAGTAAAGCTTATTTCGAACGATGTTGCGGATCGCAACAGAGAGGTAGTTTCTAAACATGATTCGATGTTTTGGACAAAGACCCACCACATCCAAAAAGGATGCGTGTGGCCAAAACAGTACCTGAAAAGGAATAAAAGGTTACGAAAAAGTGCTGCTAAATCTTGAAGGCATAATACCCTTCAGTTTGCCAACGGCAATTCGATAACGAAGGCTGTTCCCTGGTTTGAGGTAGATTCAAACCATATCTTCCCACCTGTCTGCCCGATGATCTGCTTCGTAATTGCCAAACCAAGCCCTGACCCAGATTGTTTAGTGGTGAATTGGGGCTGGAAGATCCGTTCCTGAACTTCTTTGCTCATCCCTTTTCCATTGTCACGGATTGTAATGACAACGGTATCGATCCGTATGACTCCCGAAATATTTATCTCCAGTACATCCTGGCTTTCACGCTTTGCCTGCAACGCATTGATGATGATATTTGAGAATGCACGGCTCAAAGAGGTTAAGTCTGCTGATACCGACGGGGAATGTTCAATCAGTATAAAGTTAATTCTACCTTCAGTGGCAGTTGAAAAAAGAATGACAACATCCTGCAGTAACTTGTTAAGGCTCACTTTTTGAGGGGAGGGCGTTGGCATATTAGCAAACGCGCTGAAGGAGGCTGCTATTTCATTGAGGATGTTAACCTGCTTCAGCAATACATCTACGGATTTCTGCGATTTCTCCACCGGCAAGTTGCCTGATTTCAATGCTTGCTCCATTTGCTGCAGCGTCAGTTTCATGGGTGTGAGCGGGTTTTTGATTTCATGAGCAACTTGCTTGGCCATTTCTCGCCAGGCACTTTCCTTTTCACTTTGTGCCAACGCGCGCTTGCTCTCTTCCAGATTCTCAACCATGCGGTTATACTCCTTGACGAGCGTGCCAATTTCGTCTGATGAATTCCATTGGAGGGGTTTATTTTGGCCTGTAAGCGTTGTTTGTCCCAGTGTCTTTGTGATGAACTTAATGGGGAATGTCAGACTGCTGGACGCCCAATAAGACAACAATGAAAACAGAATAAATACCACTACAAAAACAATGAGAATATTCGATAATATCAGCGACTGACTTCTCTGCAGAAATGTAGCAGACTCAAAGAATGGAAGACCGACAATCGCTTCCAGTCTTCCTGTCTCAGGCGACAGCACCGAGGAATAAGCGCAGCTGTACTGCAGTCTGCCGATTTGTTCATTGGTTACTGTTTGTGTCTCCCCCTGCAATACGATTTTCTTCCAGGCATCGCGGTCTATGAGGGGCGATATGAGTTGATCATCAAACAGAGCAGGCTGTGAGGTTGCCAATAACTTTCCTTCTTTTGAATAGACTGAAATATCGATCTTCGAAGAGGTCACATTTTCTTCTATCAATCGCTCGAGATTTGATCCCAGGTTAGTTTTGGCACTATCGGTCGAAATCAGATTTGCAATCCGTTGGCTTAGCGTGATCGATCGCTCCAGAAAATCCTTCTTAATCGCTTCCTCATTTG
>JAYVRH010000007.1:0-9329 GCA_043776495.1 Cyclobacteriaceae bacterium | reverse complement strand
AGGCAACGTTTGAGTTGCCCGCTCCTCAGGCTGGAGTCCTAAAAATTGTCAAGAAGCAGGGTGAAGTCGTTCCCATAGGTCAGGTGATCTGTGAAATTGATGGAGTTGCAAATACGGCTGCCTCCGCACCGACTGCAAAGGTAGAAAGCAAAGCGGCACCATCAGTGGCGGCACCAGTAAGCCAGCCAATGAAAGCGACTGGTGGTGTGAAAGAAATGAAGGTGCCTGCCGTGGGCGAATCCATTACGGAGGTCACTCTTTCTACCTGGTTAAAGAAGGATGGGGATTTTGTAAAACTGGATGAAGTTATTGCTGAGGTAGAGTCAGACAAAGCAACATTTGAATTGCCAGCCGAAGCCAATGGAATTTTGCGAATTGTTGCCAAGGAAAAACAGACTCTTCCAATTGGTGGTTTAATCTGTAAGATTGAGATTACGGAAGGATCGCCTGCCGTCGCGCCAGTTCAGTCTGCTGCACCGGTAGCCGCCTTGCCTTCGACAGGTACAGGTTATGCTTCGGGCCACCCTTCCCCGGCGGCAGGTAAAATTTTAGATGAGAAAGGAATTCCCGCAGCACAAGTAGCAGGAAGTGGTGTTGGTGGGCGTATCACAAAAGATGATGCTGCGAAAGCTCAACCTGCGGCAAAAGAATCCAAGGCGGCTACACCCCCTCCTGCATTGTCTCCACCGGTGATTGCGACGGGAGTAACCAGAGGCCAGCGAAGAGAAAAGATGACTTCGCTTCGCAAGACCATTGCACGTCGGTTGGTGGCCGTGAAGAATGAAACGGCGATGCTCACCACCTTCAACGAAGTGGATATGAAGCCCGTGATGGAATTGCGCTCAAAATACAAGGAGACCTTTAAGGAAAGATATGGTGTTGGATTGGGGTTCATGTCTTTTTTCACGAAGGCAATATGCGTTGCGCTAAAAGAATTTCCTGCCGTGAACGCATCCATTGATAAAGACGAAATCATCTATCACGACTATTGTGATGTTTCCATCGCCGTATCTACGCCTCGTGGATTGGTGGTGCCGGTGATTCGCAATGCGGAGGCCTTGACTTTTCCTCAAATTGAAAGCGAAGTAGTTCGGCTGGCCACACGCGGAAGAGATGGCAAATTGTCCATTGAAGAAATGACGGGAGGCACATTCTCCATCACGAATGGAGGAGTTTTTGGTTCTATGTTATCAACTCCGATCATCAATCCTCCCCAGTCCGCCATTCTGGGTATGCATAATATTGTGGAGCGGGCGGTGGTGAAGAATGGGGAAGTGGTGGTACGGCCGATCATGTACCTGGCACTTTCTTACGATCATCGTATTGTCGATGGAAGAGAATCCGTCAGTTTCCTTGTGAGGGTGAAAGAGATGCTGGAAGATCCTGGGAGGTTGATATTGGGAGTTTAAATTTATTTGTGATTTACGATTTACGGTTGATTTCACCATTTGCTTGCGAGCGGACTTCAGTGGAGTCATTGATTTTCGAAAAAAGAAATAAAAGTCATTCTTAGAAATAACTTATTATGCAATACAACGTCACTGTCATCGGCTCGGGACCAGGAGGTTATGTGGCCGCGATCCGCTGCTCCCAGCTTGGTTTTAAAACAGCCATTATTGAAAAATATGATACGCTTGGTGGTACTTGCCTGAACGTTGGTTGTATACCTTCGAAAGCGCTCCTCGATTCGTCAGAGCATTTTCATAATGCGGCGCATACTTTCAAAGAACATGGGATTGATATCTCTGAACCCAAGGTTAATCTTAGTCAGATGATCAAGCGGAAGGGTGAAGTGGTAAAATCCAATGTGGAAGGGATCGCTTTCCTCATGAAGAAAAACAAGATCGACGTACATAAAGGACTTGGGTCGTTCGTAGATAAGAACACAATTAAAATCACTGCCAAAGACGGAAAGGAAACCTCCATTACATCTGATCATATCATCATCGCGACGGGTTCTAAGCCTACCGCACTTCCATTTGCACCATTTGACAAGAAACGGATCATCTCAAGTACAGAAGCATTGGAGCTGAAAGAAGTACCGAAGCACCTCATCATTGTGGGTGGCGGGGTGATTGGTATGGAACTCGGTTCTGTTTATGCGCGGATTGGTTCTAAAGTATCGGTCGTGGAGTTTTTGGATAGCCTGATCCCTACCATGGATGGAACAATGGGTAAAGAACTTCAAAAGTCAACGAAAAAATTGGGGATGGAGTTTTATCTCGGCCACAAAGTGACAGCCATTGAAAACAAAGGCAAGGAAGTCATCCTGAAAGCCGAACCGAAAAGCGGAGGTGCCCCCGTTGAATTGAAAGGTGATTATTGCCTGGTGAGTGTGGGCAGAAGGCCTTATACGGATGGATTGGGATTAGATAAGGTTGGAATTGAAACGGTGAAAGGACAAGTACCCGTGAATGATCATCTGCAGACAAAAGTGCCGAACATCTACGCGATCGGTGATGTGGTGAGAGGAGCAATGCTGGCCCACAAGGCGGAGGAAGAGGGTGTGATGTTGGCTGAACAGTTGGCCGGGCAGAAACCACACATCAATTATTTATTGATACCAGGTGTAGTTTACACTTGGCCGGAAGTAGCAAGCATAGGATATACAGAGGAGCAATTGAAAGCAGATGGTAAAGCCTATAAGGTTGGAAGTTTTCCATACAAGGCACTGGGTCGAGCGCGCGCAAGCATGGACCTGGATGGGCTTGTTAAAATTCTGGCCGACAAAAATACCGATGAGATTCTTGGTGTTCACATCATTGGTGCCCGGGCAGCAGACATGATTGCTGCAGGTGTGGTGGCAATGGAGTTTCGTGCGTCTGCCGAAGACGTTTCAAGAATGTCGCATGCACATCCGACTTACATGGAGGCAGTTAAAGAGGCTTGTTTGGCAGCTACTTCGAATAGACCGATACATATATAGTTTGCCATTTGCTTTTGGCTGTTGGGTATTGGCTTTTGGCAGACTTTCCAAAGCCAAACTAGCAAATTTCAAACTTTAGGATTGGTCCTCATTCTTGACTGGTCATTCTTGATTTTTGTTACAAGGGAATTAATCCTTTTTTGCTCTAGCTGAAGTGCACCAAGGAGTATTTTTAATTCTCGCGCTGGTATCATTTGAAGACGCTCTGCGAGGATGACATCAGTCTCGACCTCAAACGATGATCCTAATGAAATCTCAAGGAAACGTTTGAACTCTTTCTCACTGGATCGACTGCAACCTTCGGAGATATTGGATGGGATAGAAACTGCAGCCCTTCTTATCTGGCTCTTCAAACCATATTCTTCTTCTTTAGGAAAGAGTTTAGTAATGCGATAAATCTCTGTTGCCAGATTTATACCTTCTTTCCATATGATCATTTCCCTAAAGTTTCTCATGGCTGATGGTTTCCTCAAAAATCATGAATCAACAGCAGCTTAGGAAATAATCGCCCATCGGAAATCAGGACAATAATAGCCATTGGCTCTTGGCCTTTTGCCCTTGGCTTGCACGCTAACAGCCAAAGGCTAAAAGCCAATAGCTCTAACTAAATAAACCTACTCACCTTCTTCGCAGTAATAATCTCCGTATTCATCCCCGCCCAATGAAGATTTCCGTTGTAGCGGCCGTGTTCCATTTTCATGCAGCGGTCCATCACCACCAAAAGCCCATTCTGCAAGGCCAATTCTGCCGCCTCTCGATTGACAATACCCAGTTGCATCCAAACGGCTTTTGCGTTGATCGCAATTGCCTGTTTTACAATGTTTAGACATTCATCCGGTCGACGAAAAATATCAACCACGTCTACAAATCCGGGGATTGACGCCAGATCTGGATAACACTTCTCACCAAGAATCTCTTGCTTTAGAGGGTTGACCGGTATGATGGTGTATTGCTCTGACTTCAGGTACGATCCCACAAAATTACTCGGACGTTCTTTCTTGTCCGAAAGCCCCACGATGGCAATGGTCCGAGATCCATTCAGGATCTTTCGGATGAGGTCTGAGTTCTGATATTTGTTTCTCTCGTCGGCGCTCAGGCGCGTGTTCATCGAGATATCGCATGAAAGGCTTGTTCCAAGTCCCATAATAAATCGTCAATGGTTTCTAATCCTATCGAAAGTCTAATCAATTCAGGTTTGATGTTGGCACGCTTCAGTTCTTCATCGGAGAGTTGCTGATGTGTGGTGGAAGCCGGATGGATCACGAGGCTTTTGCAATCGCCCAGGTTGGCTACATGAGAAAAGAGTTCCAGTGCTTCCAGGAAACGTTTCCCTGTTTCCCGCGAATTATTATTTACGGCTTTAAGACCAAAGGAAAATACAGATCCTGCGCCTTTCGGCAGATATTTTTTTGCACGCTCATAATGGACGTGATCTGGCAAGCCTGCATAGTTTACCCATTCCACGCTTGGGTGGGCTTGCAAAAAATTAGCAACTGCCAGCGCATTCGCAACATGCCGGTCCATTCTCACCGATAGGGTTTCTAAGCCCTGTACCAGTAGGAAGGAATCAAATGGCCCCAGGGTAGCACCTGTGTCGCGCAAGGTTTCGCAGCGCGCTTTCATTAAGAAACCATAATGGCCAAAGGTCTCATAAAAGTTAAGATTGTGATACGGTATGGATGGTGAAGAAATGGATGGATAGTTGCTAAAGTCAAATTTTCCGGAGTCGATGATTACACCGGCGATCGATGTGCCATGACCATTGATGAATTTAGTGGCAGAGTGTAATACAATATCGGCACCCCACTCCAGTGGTCTGCATAGGTAAGGTGACGCGAGGGTGTTGTCGATCACCAGGGGGATGCTATTTGCTTTTGCCAGCGCTGAAACACCTTCAAAGTCAAACACGCTCCCCTGCGGGTTGCCGATCGTCTCTCCGTAGAGCGCTTTTGTTTTAGGGGTAATGGCTTTTTCCCAGCTTTTAATATCGCTAGGGTCTACGAAATTGACTTTGATTGAAAGTTTCTTGAAGGTGTGCTCAAATTGGGTGTAAGTGCCGCCGTACAAATGGGAAGAGGCTACCAGCTCATCTCCTGGCTGCAACAAAGTCATCATGGTGACGAGCTGTGCTGCGAGTCCGCTGGAGGTTGCCAATGCGCCCGTACCACCTTCCAGGGAGGCAATGCGTTCTTCAAATACCGCGGTGGTGGGGTTACTGATCCGTGAATAGATATTGCCGTATTGCTTTAGCTCAAAAAGTGAAGCTGCATATTCAGGACTGTCAAATACATAGCCTGCGGTTTGATAAATCGGTACCGCTCTTGCTCCTGAGTAAGAATCAGGAATGTGACCAGCATGGAGCATTCGTGTTTCAAAACCAAATTTTCTTTTTTCTGACATATCGGGCTTTTTTAATGAAGGAAAGAATCAGAAAATATGAAACAAACAGTTATTTGATTTCTATAATATTCTTGAAATTACAAAAGCCCTGCAGAATAATGCAGCGACAAAGGGAATTAGAAAAATATGCAACTGCTGGGGAACGAAAAACCAGCCCAGCAGCAATAGGATTGTAAGAATTACGACTCCAAAAAAATATTTCTTCAAGAAAGGAGCGGACTTTTTCCAGAATATCAACAAGACTAAAAGATGGCTGGGTAGGGCCCAAAGAATGTTTAGATTATTTGCTGCAGCCGCATGGTCAGTCGCCCCCCATAACACGATGAGCAATGTGCCGACCAGGCCGACGACGCCAAAAACCAACACATCAAACCACTTCGAAAGTTTTTTTCTTCGGATATCATAGACACTCAGTGCAATTGTGATGGCTAAAAATCCACCAAGAGCAACCCATGGATGAATCAGACTTTTTGGGATGGGTGCTGGATGCGAAACATAAATTGGTTGCTTTGATTTTACAATGGGCACCCGGTTTCCATTTCTGGTCAATGAGGCATGATCAAAAGCGGATTCAAGAAAATCCGGCAGGAACATGTATTCATAAGGAGTTGCCCTCTTATCCATTGGCAATCCAAGACAGATATCAATTCCAAGGTCACCCCAGGGCTGATAAGTTAAGCAAAGGTCAGTGAGCTGTCGGATGGTATATTGTGTCGTGATGTAGGAGCCGTCAAACTGAATTGAATCTTTCAAAACGTCCTCGAATACGTCTCTGACTTTGCTCGAGCAATTGTTATAGAAATAGTCATATCGGTACGTTTCGTTTTCCGGAAGGGCATTCCATTCCAGGTATTCGTAGATGGCTTGTTTTTGAGTTTGAGAAAGATCTAGTGTTTGCAAAGTCACCCACCGATTGTAATAAGTGTAGGCGTTGACAAAATCAGGATATCTATAAACTCCCAGTTTGAAAAGCAATAATCCACGGGTGTAATTCAGGTAGAAGTTCGGCTGATTAAAATCGAAAACACCATAATTATACGCGTCGTCAATGCCATTGTTGGGATCATAGACGCGGATGGCACTATGACCGAAAGCGAGAAAAACTTCATCCTGAGAAGGTCCGCAAGTGATGATGCCAATTTGAGCGTCAGGCGAAAGTTGTACCGGTTGACCGAAGGCGCTCGACGTTACAATGGGTAGAATCAGCAGTATTAATTTCTTCAGATAATGCATAAGTGCCCAATTGAAATTCTTTCTGAAAGATAGAGACAATTCCTGAAGGGCGCGTACTTTTGATTGAATGGCAAACACTTTTCAGGATCAGTTAAACATTCTTTCACGGCTCACACCGCGACGCACCTGGAATGCCTTTCAGGTGTGGTCAAGTTATTGGACCAGCCGATCGTCCGGTTTGCCTTCACACCGCGGGATGCCGATCAGCATTTCCATTGAGCCTACCACTTCGTGTAATCTCCGCTGCCCGGAATGCCCAAGCGGATTGCGCTCGTTCACCAGGCCTACAGGTATGCTGAAGGATGAATTGTTCAAAAAGGTCATTGATCAGTTGTCCCCCACGCTTTCCTATCTGACTTTTTATTTTCAAGGTGAGCCGTATTTGAATCCAAATTTTCTTGACATGGTGAAGTATGCCTCTGGAAAAGGAATTTATACGGCCACTTCAACCAATGCGCATTATCTCGATGATGAAAATGCACGAAGGACCATTGAGTTTGGCCTTGACCGTTTGATAATCTCCATTGACGGCACTTCTCAGGAAACGTATGAGTCCTACAGAATAGGAGGGAAGATTGACAAAGTCATTGAAGGCACTAAAAATATTTTGAAGTGGAGAAAGGAATTAAGTTCAATTACGCCGCATGTCGTATTTCAATTTTTGGTGGTTCGCCAGAATGAACACCAGGTACCTGAGGTCTATAAACTTGCGAAGCAGCTCGGTGTGGATCGTGTCGCATTGAAGACGGCGCAGGTCTACGACTTTAGAAACGGGTCTGATCTCATACCAACAACGGATAAATATTCGCGTTACCGCAAGGAATCAGACGGTCACTATGCTATCAAAAATGAATTGTTGAATCATTGCTGGAAGATGTGGCACAGTTGTGTGATCACCTGGGACGGGAAGGTGGTGCCCTGCTGCTTTGATAAAGATGCGCACCATATCATGGGCGACCTTTCGGTTCAGTCGTTTGAAGAAATCTGGAGAAGCGATGGGTATCGAAAATTCCGGGCCTCGTTACTTCAGTCGCGGAGTGAAATTGAAATGTGTAAGAATTGTACGGAAGGGACGAAGGTGTGGGCGTAATCCCTTAGGATGCAGATTCCGCGATTTGTTTTTCAATTTTCTCCAAATCAGCGGCTCCGCACTTCCCACAGCCTGAAGTACAGGCATGCTTGGCCTGGAAACTCTTGTAGATAAGATTTCCCAAGTAGCCAATGGCCGCTAAGAAAATGAGGCCTATAATTATTTGCTGAATCACAGATCAAAGATAGTAAAGACTGATTTAAAACGCTTATGAGGTTTAAAATGTTTCGGCGAGCCAGCGGCCCAGGAATACATCGTAAACACGGTACTGGCTATTTTCGTGGACGATCATTTCGAGTTCTTCAAGGGCGTTCAATTATTGGCTAATTGTTTTTCAATGGTTCGTTCCGTTATGCCGATCTTCCGCCATTGCCGAACCCAGACATGCGGGTCACCAAATATCAAGTCCCCAAACTTTTTGGATCGAATATGATTTGAAACCAAGTCGGGCCTGCCCGACGGAGCCCGTCAGAATTTCACTTGAAATATGGGTTCCAATAAGTGAAGCCCGCATCCACTCCGAAACGGAGCTTCGGCGGGCGAAGTCGTCCTGCCTGTACAATTCTCGAACTTATTTTTAGATGACCTAAAACGGCTTGCAAGCCTCGCAGCTTAAAAACTGCGGGTTTGCGGGCCGTTTCTAATTAAAGGCAGCGAAAATGGACGGCATGAAGAAATCAATTTGGGACGAAGCAAAGGAGATCGACTTGGTCGTCTACCTGGATTCATTGGGCCACCAACCCAGGATGGTGCGAAACAATGACTATTGGTACCTCTCGCCGTTCCGGCAGGAAAAAACACCATCATTTAAAGTCAATCGGAATCAAAATGTATGGTTTGATCACGGCACCGGCGAGGGCGGGACAATTATTGACCTGGGAGCAAAACTCTATAACTGTAGTCATCGAGAATTTGTTGAAAGGTTGAGGTCTGGTAATTCCTTAATTGGTTCTTCCCCTGTCCGGCAAAATGCCTCCGAGAGGACCGCCAACAACAAACTTGAGATCCTCTCAATAGCCACCCTTCAAGACCCTGATCTCGCCAGATACTTAAAGGACAGGGCTATCGCCCAGGAGGTAGCAGGGAAATATTGCTCAGAGATTGAATTCAAAATCGGGTCAAGGAACTACAAGGCTATTGGTTTTGCAAACCAGTCAGGAGGCTATGAGCTGAGAAACGATTGGTTTAAAGGTGCAGCCTCCCCAAAGGATTTGACATTTATCGACTACCAGCAAAAGAAGCTTTGCATTCTTGAGGGATTCATAGATTTCCTTTCAGTCCAACAAGTGCCTGAGCGTCGCTTTCAGAACCGAATAGAGGACTCCGATTTTTTTGGTACTCAATTCCCTGAGTTTTCTGAACCGAAGCCTTCCTATTATCCAGGCACATCACGAAGTCAATCTTTTCCTCGACAATGATTCTGCCGGTAGAAAAGCTAAGGAATTTCTGACAGACAAAGGCATTTTATTTCGGGACTGCTCCAGCTTCTATGCGCCCTTTAAGGATGTTAATGAGTTTCTCACGGAGGCAAATGATAATGTTAATCGCAATATGAAAAGGGGCATACGCCGATAGGACCAAATGAATATTTAATTCAAAAAATCACTAAACACAAAAATTATGAAAAAGAAAATCCATTTCATCACTCAAGCCAAAGGGGGTTCTGGAAAGTCAGTATTG
>JAYVRH010000006.1:0-2796 GCA_043776495.1 Cyclobacteriaceae bacterium | reverse complement strand
GGTAAGGCTCAACAAACTCAATGCTGGCGTTGCCGGAACGATCCTTGTAAAAGTTGAATATTTCAACCCCGGGAATTCAACAAAAGACAGGATGGCATTAAAGATGATTGAAGACGCCGAAAAAGCAGGAATCCTCAAGCCGGGTGGCACCATCATCGAGGGTACGTCGGGGAACACCGGAATGGGTTTGGCACTGACAGCAATTGCCAAAGGCTATAAATGCATTTTTACGGTGGCCGACAAACAGTCTCAGGAAAAAATCAACATTCTGAAGGCTGTGGGCTCGGAAGTGATTGTTTGCCCTACCAATGTGGAGCCTGAAGATCCAAGATCTTATTATTCTGTCGCACGAAAATTGAATAAAGAAATTCCAAACTCCTACTATCCAAACCAATACGACAACCTATCAAATACTGCCGCTCACTACGAAACAACCGGGCCGGAGATCTGGAAACAAAGTGCTGGAAAAATTACACACTACGCAGCTACGGTGGGTACAGGAGGGTCGATGTGTGGTACGGCCCAATTTCTGAAAGAACAAAATTCAAGTTTGATCACGGTCGGAATTGACACATACGGTTCAGTTTTTAAGAAATATAAGGAGACCGGCATCTTTGATCGCAACGAGATATATCCTTACCTCACCGAAGGCTTTGGGGAAGACATCCTGCCAAAGAATGTAAATTTTGAGATTATTGATCTATTCATAAAAGTTTCTGACAAGGATGGCGCAATAATGGCCCGGCGATTGTCCAAGGAAGAAGGGCTCTTCGTAGGTTGGAGTAGCGGATCAGCCATGCATGGAGCACTCGAATATGCACGTGAGCATTTAAAGAAAGAGGATGTGATGGTGGTATTGCTCCCAGATCATGGGACCCGCTACCTAAACAAAGTGTATAACGACAATTGGATGAAGGATCACGGTTTCCTTGAAGAGCGAATCTTTTCTTCTGCCCGTGATATCATTCTTCACCGGAACAATAAGATAGGCCTATTCACTGTTAAGAAAAATGCCCGAATTGGAGAGGCTATCAAAATAATGAACCAGCAAGGTATTGATCAGATACCCGTAGTAGACGAATCTGAATTTGTGGGAAGTGTAGCCTCTGCAAGCCTACTCCAAAAGATCATTGCCGATCCTAATGTAAAAGATAGCTCCGTTGGAGACCTCATGGATAAGCCTATGCAGTTTGTCGCGCTGGATACTACGCTGGATGTATTGTCCTCTATGCTCAACAAGAACAACAAAGCCTTACTGGTAAGGGATGAAGCAAAAAAAGTGCATATCATTACCCATCACGATATTTTGAAGGCAATGACTGCATAAAAAAGGCCCGATCAATCGGGCCTTTTATACTCCACATTAGTCTTTGAATTAGTGACGTATGACCTCCACCTCCACACGATCATTATAATTGGAGTACACACTGGTTTGTGGATAGACCATCATCTTTCCGCCCTCACCTTTCGTTTCTATCCGATTCTCGGCGACTCCTTGCGATACAATATATTGTTTTACGATTTCTGCCCTCAGTTCTGTCAATTCTTTGGCGGTGCCTGTTTTCCTAATGTTGCCGGGATCACTCTCAAAAAACCTGGTGCTTTTTCCTAAGGTGATGATGTTGCGCTGCTCATTTCCATTACAATGTCCATGTATTCGTACCTGATAGCCCATGCTCTCCTTCATCAAAACCGCTAATCCATCCAATTCATCTTTTAAAAGAGGCTGAATAATTACGGAATTGCGATAAAATCCAACGCTGTTAAATTCTATGTAGTCACCTCTTTTCGCCCTTTCCAAAGTGATCGGTATAATTAACTCCCCATCCTCGCCTGTACCAGAAGATTCCGGAATAGGGTCTTTATAATTAAGCGTGGTTTCAAAAGCTTTATAGCCGGGGGCTATGCTGGTCATAAAATAAACGCCAGCATTGTTGCGGGGCGCTATAACATCAATCATTTCATTCGCTTTAAACGCTTGATATTGAGTCGCCTTGTTTGACTCCAGCAAATGAATTTCTCCTCTCACAGGATTTCCGTTTTCCTTATTTATGAAACGAAAAGTAAAGAACTTCCCTTTGGGTACTCTTTTTACCTTGGGCTTTACCACGGCTGAAGAATCAGCTTTAACGACAGGCGCTTCTTCCCTGGGTGTCACAGGCTCCTCTTTAATGGCGGGTATAACTACAATGGCGGGCGTTACTTCAGGCTCTTTCTTCTCCTCAACGGCTGCTTCCTTTTTCTCTTCAACCGGTGTTGGCTTCGTTATCTCGACGGCCCGATCATCTCCGAGGTTGCCGATAAAAGGCCAAGCATCTTTGAATTCTGATTCTGCTTTTAGTCTGATAAGAAAGGTATTGGCCTTTTGCCTGTCAGGAGTTTGAAGAAGATAAACGTAGTAAAGTTTCTGTCGCGGGTTAATAGCATATTGGGAACTAAACCCCATTTTATTTGCCTTGGCTGTATAACGAATTGCATTGTCCTGAACCCCAAAAATTCCGATGGTCACATAATAATCTTTTGCAACAGTTTGAGCCGATGCCGTATTACAGATGCTTGAAATTCCTGTCAACCCGATCAAAATAATCAATACCCTCATAATTTAGAAGATTTCATTTTACCGAAGGTATGAAATTATCGAAAAACAGACACTAGGCCCGATAAAGAAGGCAAATAGCCCCTATTAATGTAGCCTTTTGGAACCCAAACTGAAATTATCTCTATTCGTGGCGGAGCACTTCAATTTCTACCCTCACGTTGGCCTCTGCTTTGATATCATCTACAGGATATAATGGC
>JAYVRH010000005.1:0-9349 GCA_043776495.1 Cyclobacteriaceae bacterium | reverse complement strand
CTTTTACAGACATCAACAAGGCCAGGTCGATGCCTGCACAGAATAACCGACCCTCTCCGGATAAAATGATCACCCTGACTTCTTTGTCAATGCTAAGGGATTCGAAGATGTTTTTCATTTCTATCCAGGCTTGCTGATGCAGTGCGTTTGCTTTTTCTGGCCGATTGATGGAAACGTGGGCAATCTTTTCCTGAACGGAAATTTTGAAAAAGGAGTAGTTCATAAGGATTTAATTTGCTTGACGAATGTAGACTTCCGTCGCTTATGGCGCAAGTGATGGGATATAGGATTGGCACCACATGTGTCTTGCAATTCGGGATAATCATTGTAATTTGTTCTTAGGATGCGTTCGCGAAGAAATATTATAGTCAACTCAACGATTCTGTTTGTCGTTGCGGCCATTGTGGAGATGACATTGCATGAGTTCTCTCATTTCTTTACTGCCATTCTTGTGCAAGCACGGGAAATCTCCATTCACCACAACTATGTCTCTCACTCAGACGAGGGGTTGTCCCTGGCAAGCAGGGTATGGATCAGCGCGGCAGGTCCATTGGTGAGTTTGTGCATCGGTATCGTGTATCAGTTTGTCTGCTCCAGACAAGAAGGCCGGAACATGTTATTTCTATTCAACCTGTATATGTCAGCCTTTGGATACATCGGTTGTTTCGGCTACCTGATGATTGCTCCGATGTCTACCGTCGGCGATACCGGTTTCATTTGTGATGCGTTGGGATTTCCAATGTGGTTAACGATTGCCATTGGGGTGACTGGAGTCGTGGCCCTGTACCTGGCCATCAATAGCCTGATCAAATATTTTGTGGAGATGGGCTCAAAGGAGGTGATTGAAAATAAGAACAGCAGACATTCATTTATCCATTCACTGATATTGATCCCGGTACTGATAGGCATTGTGATCACTACCTTGTTAAATCTTCCGGTTCCAGCTTTCGTCAGTTTGATGGCTTCGCTATTCCGACCTTTCACCTTTTTGTGGCCGTACGGAAATGCATTGAAGAAGATTTATCCGCTCCAGCATGCTAACAAGGATTTTGAAAGCCTCTATTCCCTCCACCCAATATTATTTGTCTTTCTTTTGGTCATCGTAATGGCAAACCGGTTATTGGTGCTTGGCATCTATGTCAATTGACGCGGAACACTGGCACTAATTGTTCAGTACTTTGTTTTAAAATATACTAACTTCATTAAAAATACCCTTTCAATGAAAACCCAAATCAAAAAGTACACTTTAGTTTCATTGTGTTTCCTTGCTTATGCATTGCAAGCGCAGGAATTACACAGCCGCTGGGATGAACTTACCGCCAGTGAGTGGCCAATGGCGCTCAAGAAGTCCGGCCAGACTTGCATCTTGCCCATCGGCATTCTTGAAAAACATGGACCTCATGTTCCCATAGGCTCCGACTTAATTCAGGTGCGGGAATGGTCTGCCCGTGCCACGAAAAAAGAATATGCTGTGGTGTTCCCGGATTATTTTTATGGACAGATCAACGAAGCCAAACATCAGCCTGGAATTTTTGCCTTGCCGGAACGGGTGGTATGGGATTTATTAGAAGCCACCTGTGATGAGATCGCCAGAAATGGATTTAATAAAATCGTGATCATCAACGGGCATGGTGGCAACCCTCAGATGATCCGGTATTTTATGCAAACAAGGCTTGAGAAGCAGCGAAACTATGCCGTGTATTTTTTTGAGCCCCCTTCCGATCCAGAATATTCGAAAAAGGTGACCGCCATGCGCAAATCAGATCCGGCGACCGATCAGCATGCCGGGGAAAGAGAGACCTCCGCCCTCTTGTACTTGCGTCCCGATCTGGTGAGGATGGATAGTGCTGCCACTGAATCAGGTGCCAATCAGCGACGATGGGACATACCCAATGTCTATACTCCCATCTGGTGGTATGCGAGTTATCCGAATCACTATGCCGGAGAAGGAGCGAAGGCAACCCGTGAGTTAGGACAACTCGTGACGGAGCACTACATCGATACGTTTGTCGCGGCATTGAAGGCCATAAAGACAGACACGAAGACGATTGAGTTGCAGAATGAGTTTTTTGAACGGGTGAGGAAATAGCATTCTGGTTAAAAAGAAATTTATCAGAATTGACAAAAGAAGGATTAGCCCTACTTCTATCATGGTTTCTACATCCGGACCTATGATAGTTTGACACCCTCCGGGTCGACTGGAGAGACTCCTGCCTTGTTCTATAAACGTTCAATCACTGAGTGTGATAAGAGAAAGGCAACGATCAGAATCACTCAATTTTTTTGCAATCGTCGTCATAGGACACGGGTTTGATTACTAAAAACTTGACAATAAATCTCAATCAAACATTTTCAATTCTCTTTTGGCTTAAAAAAGCCAATATGCCAAAAAAGGATCTTATCAAGATCTGGTAAGCCAAATTAAAACAGGCGATTCGCTTTCGTTTCGGGCTTTCTTAATAGCGTCCCTATTTCGGCCATCAAAATCATATTATTGAATTGGGAAATCAATGTGAGTTGAATAACTTATAGCATGAAATGGACATTGCATAGGCTCTTGGAAATCTGCCTTTTGGTGCTTGTCTTTTCCTGTGGAAGTAATGTTCCAGAAAAGAAATTCAAAATAGGCTTTTCTCAATGTACCGGCGGAGACGCATGGAGGAGGCAAATGTTGTCCTCAATGGAACGCGAGTTGGCATTTCATCCCGAGATGGAGCTTGAATATCGAGATGCTGCAAATAGCAATATCAAGCAGATCGAGGACATTGAAGAACTACTTCGAAATGGGATTGACCTCCTGATTGTTTCCCCTAATGAATCCGAACCTATCACCCCAGTGATTGAAAAAACCTTTAAAAAGGGCATTCCTGTTATTGTGGTTGACCGCAGAACAAGTTCAAATCTTTACTCTGCCTTTATTGGCGCTGACAACTATGAGATCGGCAAACTGGCAGGACGTTACATTGCCTCTATACTTAATGGCCACGGGAAAATTGTAGAATTGTTGGGATTGCGTGGCTCTTCACCAGCCATTGACCGGCATAAAGGATTCATAGAAGTTATTCAAGAGTATCCTGGCATTTCTGTGGTAAAGGAAATAGATGGAAAATGGGAAGTTGACACAGCTAAAGTACAGATGGATCGAGCCATTCGTACGCTCGAGCCATTTGACCTGGTTTTTGCGCACAATGATATCATGGCCTATGGAGCTCACCTTGTTTGCAATGCCTACGATGCCAATACACAAATTAGGTTTGTGGGCATAGATGGTCTTCCGGGTCCCGGGGCCGGCATCCAATTTGTTAACGACCATATTCTCGATGCAACCTTTTTATACCCAACGGGTGGGGAAGAAGCTATTCTGTTGGCCGCCCGTATCATGAATCGGCAAAACTTCGAAAAAGAGAATATTCTTTACAGTGTCACAATTGACCAAAAGAATGTTCGGGTTATGAAAGCACAAACTGAAATCATTCTCAGTCAGCAAAAGGATATACAATTGCAGTATGGAAAAATTAATGAACAAATCAGGATATACCAGAATCAACGGAACCTGATTTATTTGCTTTTGTTCAGTTTAATGATTGCGATTATAGCAGGAAGCAGGGCATTTTTTGCATGGCGCGAAAAGAAAGAAATGAATTTACGGCTTAACAAGAAGAAAGATGAGATTCTGATACAGCGAGATAGAATTCAGGAAATGGCTTCCAGAGCTGAGGCTGAAACACAGCAAAAATTAAAGTTCTTCACGGACATTTCTCATGAACTGCGAACACCACTTACTTTAATTCTTGATCCTATTGAAGAATTATTGCAAGCTGAGAAAAACACACCGCCCAATAAGGAAAATTTAAAATTAGCTAAAAAAAACGCACTTCGATTATTGAACCTCGTGAATCAGTTAATGGATTTTAGAAAAATTGACAATCAGAAAATGATCATCCAAGTTTCTGAAAATGATATTGTACAATTTATCAGAGAAATAATGTCTGACTTTGAGAAAATTGCAAAAAGGAGAAGAATCGATTTTCGTTTGATTACTGAACTGAAAAAGCTGAACATCTGGTTCGATCGTGATAAGATTGACAAAGTGATTTTCAATTTACTATCCAATGCTTTCAAATTTACCAGTGACGATGGATATATATATATTAAATTATCAACCTTTGGTGCAGAAGGCTATGCGGTGCTTTCCATTGAAGACAATGGAAAAGGAATGTCGGAAGATAATGTGAAACACCTTTTTGAGCGGTTCTTTAGCGGAGATGGATTTGCAAATACGGGAACTGGGTTGGGCCTGGCACTTTGTAAGGAGTATCTTGAATTACATCATAGCAATATTTCAGTCAGTAGTGAACCATTCAAGGGTAGCCGTTTCCGCATTATGCTAAAGCTCGGAACTTCCCATTTTAAAGATGCGGAATTAGCTGAAGCTAAAACGGAATTCCAAGAGCACACGGATCATTCACTATTGTTGGATGAATCTGAAATCCCATCTGATTTTGAGCACGAAGAAATTGATGAGCAGAAAGAATTTAGCATCCTGCTAATTGATGATAGCAAAGAGCTACGGGATCACCTGGGACATCGATTGAAGAGAGATTATCAGATTATGGAAGCTGCAGATGGTCTAATAGGCCTTCAGAAAGCTTTTGATAATGTTCCAGATCTAATTATTTGTGATGTTATTCTGCCCGGTAAAGGAGGATTTGAAGTGGCCCGGACGTTGAGGAATGACCTTAGGACTTCCCACATTCCTATCATCATGCTAACGGCCAAGACATCCTTTGATCAAAGGATTGAAGGATTACATTCCGGAGTTGATGCGTATGTAACAAAACCTTTTGTTTTCAATTACTTGAATGAGCGAATAAAAGCCTTAATCCAGAACCGCATTCTTCTAAGACAGCATTATATTCATGATCTTGGTGGAGAAACGGGCTCAAAAACACGAGGCGGTTTAGATAAGAAATTCATAAGCAGTTTTATCTCCGTTGTTGAAGCGAATCTTTCCAATTCAGATTTCAATATGGATGATATCGCAAAAGGCCTTGGGATGTCAAGGGTTCAGGTATATCGTAAAGTAAGAGCATTATTGGGTACAAGCGTTAATGATTACATAATTAACGTCAGGTTAAAAACTGCTAAATACCTGTTGGCAAACACAGATAAATCGATAGCGGAAATTGCCTATGAAGTTGGGTTTTCTTCACCAGCATATTTTTCTTCTTCGTTTAGGGCCAAAATCGACCTTTCCCCATCAGAGTTTAAAGCAAGCAAAACAGCTCAATCCTGATACGATTCTGAAGTTCTGATTTAAAAATGAAAGTCGACTAGAATCTTTTTAAAGCTGATAAAACCAGCTAGCGCAATCGTTTTCGACCAATTTCACTGCCCTGGTTTATAGAAACTTAATCAAATAAGATTGATACGTATTCAAATCCATCCCCACGGGTGAAGGCATACGTTTGTCTTTTAAAGAATTCCAATGGTGCCTCGGAAATTAATATTTTGGTCGCAGACGGTTGCCCTTGGTGGTTTTTTGTTTGGGATGGATACGGCCGTTATTTCAGGGGCTGAGCAGGCCATCCAAAAATTATGGGGACTCAATGTTTTTCAACATGGGCTCACGGTTTCCATAGCACTCATGGGCACTGTAATTGGCGCGCTCTTAGGAGGTATTCCTTGTGATGTGTTTGGAAGGAAACGGACACTATACTGGATTGCCGTTCTATTCTTGATATCATCGATCGGCTCGGCGTTGGCGAATAATTGGTCTGTGTTTTTATTCTTCAGACTCATCGGTGGTTTTGCAGTGGGGGCATCATCAGTTGCAGGTCCGATGTATATCAGTGAACTAGCTCCCGCTTCACACAGGGGGCGGCTGGTAATGATGTTTCAATTCAACGTCGTGCTGGGCATTCTCCTTGCATTTGTCTCTAATTACCTTCTGGATGGCGTTAGCGAAAGCGCATGGCGCCTCATGTTGGGTGTGATAGCAATCCCATCTTTAATTTTACTCATCTTAATGCCTTTCATTCCAGAAAGCCCTCGTTGGCTAATATTCAAAAAAGGAGCAGTTGACGAGGCGGAAAAAGTTTTTAGGGCAATCAATCCTGTAACAGCCAAAGCTGAAGTACAGGCCATTCAAAGCGCCAATGGTAAACATGATGCGTTGATGGGCAGCCTGTTAAACAGAAAATATAGTTTTTCTATCATGTTAGCAGTATTCTTCGCCATCTTCAATCAGGTGTCGGGTATTAATGCGGTCATTTACTATGCACCCAGGATATTTGAAATGACCGGACTGGGTACAAGTTCAGCATTGCTTTCTTCAGCAGGCATTGGATTAATCAATTTCTTATTCACTCTACTGGCTGTAAATTATATTGATCGCTTTGGTCGTAAAAAATTAATGCTGGTGGGATCTACTGGACTTATTGTTTCCCTGGCCCTAATTGCAAAATCTTTTTACCTGCAAGACTTCAGCGGCTATTCTGTATCCATTTATCTCTTCATTTACATCGCCTTTTTTGCTTTTTCACAAGGCGCAGTTATATGGGTATTCATTTCTGAGATCTTTCCGAATGAGGTTAGGGCAAAAGGTCAGTCACTGGGAAGTTTCATGCACTGGCTGATGGCATCGATTATTACATTCTCCTTTCCCTATTTCTCAGAAACATTTGGGGCAGGAAACTCTTTTATGATTTTCACTTTAATGATGGTTTGTCAATTGGGTTTCGTGTTGATGGTCATGCCGGAGACAAATGGAAAATCACTGGAGGAACTCGAAGGAATGTTGTTTTCATCGAGGAAGAATTCAACCAAATAAAATAAAATTAAGTTGGAAAAAGTTAATGTATCGATAATAGAAGTTATGAATACAAGTTAAGAATTACGGGTAAAATATTCCGGATAATGTGTACAAAATGAAAACAGAAATTCTAAACCAAAATAATTAATTATGAAAAAAACAATTCTACCGAATCTCAAAAACATTTCGGTTGGTTTCCTGGTTGTGTTTTTCCTTGCCTCCTTTAGTTATGCACAGGCTCAGAACATAACAGTATCAGGCACCGTCCGGGATGAATCCAAATCCGACTTGCCTGGTGTGAATGTCCTGGAGAAAGGGACTTCAAATGGTACGATTACAGATGCAGCGGGAAAGTTTAGTATGAGTGTAAACTCAGATGCAACATTGGTATTTTCCTTCGTTGGTTATGTCAGTAAGGAAGTTGTCGTCCGTGGTCAAACGGTCATCGATACTGATCTTCAAGTCGACGTAACAACGCTTTCGGAAGTTGTGGTAACAGGATATGGATCTGAAAAGAAGGCGGACATTACCGGCGCCGTTGCTATAGTGGATATGAAGCCCATTCAGGCCAATTCTACAGGAAACCCCATGCAATCTTTGCAAGGACGGGTGGCGGGATTATACGTTGAAAAAAATGGTGGCTCCCCCACCGGTGAGAACAGCCGGATTTTGATTCGAGGGTTAAACACATTGGGAAACACGGATCCGCTGTATATCATTGACGGAACACCTACTCAAAATCCCCTCATATTTAACACCCTGAACCCGTCTTCGATAGAGTCCGTTCAGGTTCTGAAAGACGCTTCGGCATCCTCGATTTATGGTTCAAGAGCTTCCAATGGCGTAATCATCGTCACAACAAAGGATGGGTCATCCAATGGGGCTGAGAAACTAACGATCCAATTAAATTCCAGCCTTGGATTTGCATCGGAAAAGCCTCAGCGTTATAAAATGTTAAACGCGATTCAACGTGGAGAAGCGATCTGGAGAGGTTCTGTAAACGATAAAACCAATCCCAGTTCTCCTCTTTATACTTTTGATTGGAATAAGGATTTTAACAATCCTGTTCTTAACAGCGTAACCCCGGTGAATCCAGTGGGTGGAAATCCTTTGGTGCCTGCTGGAGATACGGATTGGCAGAGTACTACATACAAGCAGGCTATTATTTCACAGACTGACTTGACCCTTTCTGGGTCAAGTGCCAACAGCTCAATTCTTGTGAACATGGGTTATCTTAAAAATACCGGGGTTATGGCCTTTACCAACTATGATCGGTATTCTACACGAGTAAATGCCAATACGAGCTTCTTTGACAAGAAATTAAAGTTCGGCATAAACTCAGAAATTGCAGTTTCAAATCAAACGCTTTCAGCTTTTGATCTTGGTGGAGCCTCAACACCCTCTCTTGCCATTACGCTGGCACCAACCATACCTGTGTATCAAACCGATGGACAATACGCCGGCCCTACCGGAGGTGGTTATTCAGACAGGAATAACCCGCTTCATATGCAGGATATTAACAAATGGGATAATGTAAACAAGACAATAATTTTCGGGAATGTGTACCTGGAAGCACAAATCATTAAAGATCTGTTTTTCAAGTCCAGCTTGGGAGTGGATTATAACAATGTACTGAGCAAAGATATCGAGGTGGCTTTTCAGGAAGGTTTCCTGGGCAGATCAGTCAATAGCTTAAAGAATACAACCGCGCTTACTTTTAATCTTACCTGGAGTAACACATTGAGGTATCAACGGACTTTCGGAAAAAGCAATGTGGGATTCATTGGCGGGGTTGAATCCATCAAAAATCAATTTCAAACGTTTAATGCTTTCAAGGAGGGATTTACCAACCAAAATGAGGACTATTTTTACCTGGATGCCGGGACTGGCCGTAACCTTGCCGGCGGTAATGCCACTGGTAACCAATTGTTATCTTTCTTCGGCAAAATCAACTACTCGTTCAACGATAGATATCTTGCCTCTGTAACCTTGAGAAGAGATGGCTCTTCCCGATTTGGCGCAAATAATAGATATGGATTTTTCCCCGCTGCGACAGTGGGGTGGAGAATCGCCAATGAGCCGTTTATGCAAAGTTTAAAAGTAATCTCGGACTTAAAATTGAGGGCAGGAATTGGACGGGTGGGCAATCAAAGTATTGGTGATGCGGCCAGCCTTGGACTGTACGCACCCAACTATGGCACAATTTCAGGTCCTTATACGAATACAGGAACGGCATATGATATTGCTGGCGCTAACGGAGGCACCCTGCCTTCTGGTTTTGTTTCCATTCAAGCCGCAAACCCCGATTTAAAATGGGAGACAACGACCGAATTCAACTTTGGACTTGACTTTGCCTTGTTTGAGAGCAAGTTATTTGGAGCGCTTGATATTTTTCACAGAGAAATTACGGGCATCTTGATACAACCGCCTGTTGCCTCAGCAATTGGTGAAGGGCAATTGCGATTTGTAAACGGTGCCACTAAAGTGAATGATGGATTTGAGCTCCAGCTTGGATATCGGGGTAAAGTTGGAGAT
>JAYVRH010000004.1:0-9368 GCA_043776495.1 Cyclobacteriaceae bacterium | reverse complement strand
TAAGCTCTTCTGCAAAATGCATGGCATCGCAATGAGAGCCGCCATTGCCACAGGAGATGATCTTACCACCCGACTTGACCGAGTGTGCCATCAAGGTGGCTGCCTCTTCAATTTTTAAAACTGAGGTTGGAGATTTTATGAAGGCAGACAACACATCGGCTGCCTGGTCAAGTTCCTGAGAGATCAGCGCTTGGTAGTTCATCACACTTTTGAAGTGCCTGCGGTCTTAGCCGCTTCCTGAAAATCGTAAATTTTAGCCTTCAATACATTGTTTTCCTTTTCGAGTTCTGCTTGCCTTTGCGTTGCTGCCCTTCGGTCTAACCAAAACCAAACAAAATCTGCAACGATGAATGTAACACCAAGGAAGGTGATGTACTTAAACCACGGAATAAACTTTAAAAGGCCTAATAAATCGAGGTGACCATCGACCAAAATGGTGAAAACAAAAGAAATGACCTGGTATAGCGCAAAAGCCAGATAGAGAAGGAGTCGTTTTCGGGTCATTGCCTTAATTGCTTTCAAACATAATGTAAATCCTTTAAATTGGAATCATCACAGGGTCAAGAAAGTACAGGTGTCAGTTTTTTTGAATTGTACTCAGTTTCCAGTAAAGTCCCCTTAATTGGATGAGTTGGTCATGTGTGCCCCGCTCCGCAATCTGGCCATCCTGGATGGCGATAATTTCATCCGCATGCTGGATGGTGCTCAGACGATGGGCAATCACAAGAGAGGTCCGGTTTTTCATAAGGTTAAATAGGGCCTCCTGGACCAACTTTTCTGATTCCGAGTCCAGGGCGGAAGTAGCTTCATCCAAAATCAAAATCGGTGGATTTTTGAGCACCGCCCGTGCAATGCTAATGCGCTGACGCTGTCCACCCGACAGTTTAGAGCCACGCTCCCCTATCCTTGTTTGATAGCCAAGATCCGTTTGCCTGATAAAATCATCCGCATTCGCGATTCTTGCCGCCTGTATCACCGCTTCCTCACTTACGCCGGGCATTCCAAACGCGATGTTATTATAGATGGTGTCATTAAAAAGAATGGACTCTTGTGTAACCACCCCCATCTGCTTTCGCAGGGATTCAATGTCATAATCACGAATCGATATACCATCAATGCTGACATCGCCTTCTGTGGGATCATAGAACCGGGGTACCAGGTCTGCGAGGGTTGACTTCCCTCCGCCGGAAGGCCCAATCAATGCCACGGTCTTTCCTTTTGGCACCGAAAGGTTAATGTTCTTTAAAACCAACCCGGCTTCATAGGCAAAGCTTACGTTTTCAAAAGTGATATTCTTTTCAAAACTCTGTAGCTTGATGGCGTTGGGTTTGTTTTCTATTAACGGTTGTGTATCAATCAAAGTGAAGATTCTCTTCGCTGAAGCGGTTCCTCGTTGAAGCGCCGTAATCCCATTTGAAAATTCTTTCGCCGGCTGAATGATCATTGCGAACATTGCCAGAAAACCGAGAAACACCTCAGGCTCCAGGGTGGAATTTTCACTTAACACCATGTTGCCACCAAAAAAGATAATCCCAGCGATGATCAATACGCCCAGGATTTCCGAAACAGGAGATGCCATTTCATTCTTGTAAGACATCGACTTGCTCACTTTCCGATAATAGGAACTCTCCTCATCCATTTTCTTAATAATATAATTGCGGGCATTAAAAGCTTTTACAACGCGCATGCCAGTGAACGTCTCGTCGAGGATATTTGCAATCCGGCCCAGCGATTCCTGCGTTTTGGTTGCCTGACGTTTCAGTCGCTTGATAATTTCCGCCAACACGCCGCCCGTCAACGGCAGCACCAGGAGCGTGAACAATGTGAGCTTGGCGGATATGGTAAACAAAATCAGAAAATAAACGATAATGGTAATCGGCTCTTTCAGTACGGCTTTTAAACTGCTCATCACTGCATGTTCCACTTCCTGTACGTCGCTTGTAAATCGGGAAATCAGGTCACCCTTGCGTTGACTGTTAAAATATCCGATATGAAGTTTCGTGACACTTTTAAAAATATCCATGCGAATATTCTTCACTAAGTCAGCCCTGATCTTCGTCGCCATGATACGTTCCAGGTACCGGAATACATTCGCCAGGATCACACATGCTACAATCAATCCACACACAAATAACAAGGCATCCATTTGTCCGTGATCCCGAACGACGCCCTTGAAATAATGATTAAAAACGGTCACCACATAATCGGAGGAAAAGGCAAACGAAGGCAGGTCCGGCACCACCACCGTGGCGCCCTGATTAAACAGAACCTTCAACATCGGTATCACCAACACAATATTGAAGGCGCCAAAGATGATTCCAAGAATAGAGAAAAGAAAAAACAGCGCGAGCTTTTGACCAATGTTTCGGGCGTATGAAATAATTCTAAGGAATACTCTCATTTACTAAAATAAGGAATTAGAAATCGTATGAACGCGACGCGATGTTCCACCGCAAAGCTAATGAAGTTACGGTGCTGTTATTGTTAAAATAGGTGCTGGGACTCTTGCTATTGCGGATCGTGAGTTTCAAGTCAATAAAGAAGTTGTGCCGCAGCATATAGGACGCCAATAGGTCACCATAAACAATTCTATTGTCGTAGCCCTGTCCTATTTTATTGTCATACTCCTGCTGCCGTGTATTGTAACTTTTGTTGATGTCCCCTCCCCAATTGAAATACTGGCCACCCGCCGCAATGGCTTCTGCAGTCTGATCGCGTCCTGTTCTGGCAAAAACTGCCTTGAAAGTGATGTTCAATTTTGGAGCAGGCTGATATCGGATGATCGTGGCGAATTCGTAAAAATTAGCTCCCAATGGATGCGCCATGGGCTGCAGGTAATCCGTATAGCTTGTAAATAAATTGGCATGTGAATAGGTATACGGCCTTACTACATTGAGTTCAAGCTGCAAGTCCAGGTTATTCAGGCCCGCGACATCGATGTACTTCATACCTCCCTGAACAGCAAATTTATTAGCCCACCAACCATCGCCAGCCGTAACATGTTTAAGCACAAATTCATCCAGAACAAATTGACCATAAAACGATAGGTGTTTGCGAGCTAGCCATTTCCAATCAAAGCCAAGAAGCACATTATCGGTACTTCCGTTCTGCTGTTCAATGGCCCGGTAAAAAATGATTGGATTAAGGTAGTTTAACTCAAACGTTCCACCACTAAGGGAATCCTGTGGCGCAAAAACCACCGATTCAAAAAGTCCAATATTAAATTTCTTGCCAATATTCATGCTCAGGTGATGAAAGGCTACATACTTGTTTGGATAAGGACCGCCGGAGGACCCTGTCGGCGTAGAGTAGAAATTGGCAGTCATCCTGTTGAGTTGAAAGAGGTAGTTTAGCTTCCAGATTTTCAAATTGGTACGAAGGAATAAACTAGGAGGAGCAAAGTCAGAAAAAATCAGTGACCGGAATCCATTGCTGAGGTTGGTCCGGTCGTGCCCAAACTGCATCCAAATATGCTTGGTGATATTGAAGTCGATGTAACCACGAGCCTCAAGGAAATCAACGGCTCCCCTGTTGTAATTTTTCCAAAAGCCCTGATGAGGCACTGTATAGTATCCGTAGAGATGCGAATAATCTGAGGCATACTGCGGCAGTCGTGCCTGATTTTCTCCCACATAAGTGTAGAATCCGATCTTCCGGTCTATCATTCCTCGAATTTCCACTCCACGAGTATTAATAAAAACAGGATCCCCCAGGCGGGAATCCTTGCCAGTGCCCAAGTACAAAACCGGATTGACATGCAGGTCAAACTCAGGTTCGTCCACGTAAAACAAGTCTGATTTCTTTTTATACAGATTTTTCAAAAATGGTTTTGGCGCTTCGCTTGTTTCAGCATGCGACCATTCCCAATTATCATTTCGCAAATATTCAAGATTGAATTTATCTGAAGCTGATTCAAAAATACTTTCCTTTAGTTGGAGTGAGTCTATCATCGCGACGATGGCGGAACGCTTATAAGGTTTTACTGCTGTAAACAGTTCGTTCACGAGCGTCCCAGATTTTGTTTCATACCGATCAATCCTATGGTAATAATCTTCATTGAGTGGTGCATTCGTACTTTGGGCCAAAGCCATTTGGCTTGCGCCGAGAAGTGCATAAAAGACCAAGCGCTTCACCACCAGGTGACCATTATATTCTGGATTAACGCTCACGATCTTCTATGTTTCAGACAATTTGGGTAATCTGGATTGGTTTATACGATTCGTTCCTGATTGGGAAGCGATCAATGGTGTTTAGAGCTTTCTTTTTGTAAAAACGCCATATTTCGCGCATTCTGCCTCCAAATTACAACCAATGCCGGCTTTTAACAATCTGTGAGGCGATCCTTGCAAATCCCTGCCCTCTATTTATCTTTGCAGTCCTTTAACAAAAAGAGTACTGAATTATGAAAAAAGGCATTCATCCGGAGTATAAAGAAGTGGTTTTTTGGGATACTTCAAGCGATTTTAAGTTCCTGACCAAGTCAACGCTCAAAACCAAGGAAACCACCACATGGACCGATGGCAAAGAATATCCTGTTATCAAGGTTGAGGTAAGTTCTGCTTCCCACCCTTTCTTCACAGGCAAGAAGATGTTCCTCGACTCTGCAGGTCGTGTAGAGAAGTTTCAGAAGAAATATAAGAAAGCCTGATCGACAGGTTTTTAGGATTGGTTTTATCATGATGGAAAGGTCTCATAGCGAGACCTTTTCTCTTTTATGAATGAGTTTTCCTTGTCAAAGGTCTAAATTAGTGTCATGAACATTGTGGTGTTTGACGATCCTGTTATTCGCAAGGATTTATTGCCATTCACATTTACGCGGCCCATCGCTTCGATCCGGGTGGGCATACTTACGATAAAGGAAAAATGGGAGAAATTCTTTCTGGAGCCCATGTCTTATCTGACAGAGGACTATCTGCAGGAGAAATTTCCATTGACGATTTCGGAAGATAATTTGCAAATCAACGGCGCTGTTTGTCCGGATGAAAGTCTTGTCGCGGCAGTGAAGGCATTAAAGAAGGGTGAAGCCTTAACAAAAGACAAGCTGATTATAGCAAAACGAACTTACTCCATCGCTTCCGAAGATTTGCACATCCGCCATGAATACTCTGGGGGCCTGACGTTGATTGATCAGACCTGGAAAATTTTTCAATACAATGGTGCACAAATCAGAACCGATTTTGAATTAATTACACGCGGCAGAAAATCAAATGGGATCCATGATCCACATACAAGAGTTTACTCGCCAGAAAATATCTTTGTCGAAGAAGGTGCCAGCATAAAGGCTGCCGTACTAAATGCATCGACTGGCCCCATTTATATCGGTAAAAATACTCAGATACACGAAGGCGGCCTTATTCGGGGACCATTTGCCCTTTGCGAAGAATCAATTTTGAACATGGGCGTAAAAGTCAGAGGCGACGTAACCATCGGACCGTGCTGCAAGATGGGAGGAGAAATTAGCAATGCGGTGGTTTTTGGATACAGCAATAAAGCGCATGATGGGTTCCTCGGAAGTTCGGTGATCGGTGAGTGGTGTAACCTTGGTGCCGACACCAATACTTCCAACCTTAAAAACAACTATGATACAGTGAAACTCTGGAACTATCAGAAAGGTGGTTTTAAGGATACTGGGTTAACCTTCTGCGGATTGATGATGGGGGACCATAGTAAGTGTGGCATTAGTACGATGTTTAATTCCGGGACTGTCGTGGGCATCGCTTCTAATATCTTTGGCGCCGGTTATCAAAGGAATTTCATCCCCTCCTTTGGATGGGGTGGAGCTGCCGGTTTTACTACTTTTCATTTAAACAAGGCATTTGAAACAGCGTCCAAAGCAATGGAACGAAGGAATGTAAAGTTGGATGAAGTGGATAAGAAAATATTGAAAGTTGTTTTTGATGCTACTGCCTCTGAGCGGGCATGGGAAAAGAAGTTATGAAATTCGCGGATATCCCCGGCCTTACCCAAATAAAACAAAGACTCGTCCGGTCAGCGAAGGAGGGTAAGATAGCGCATGCCCAGCTTTTTATGGGCCGTGCAGGTGTACTCAACTTACCTCTGGCAATCGCATACGCAAACTATCTGCATTGTACCAACCGCAGCGCGACTGATGCATGTGGTACTTGTGCAGCCTGTACAAAAAATCTAAAATATATTCATCCCGATACTCACTTTGTTTTCCCGGTGAGCAATGTGAAAGGTGACAAGGATGAAGACCGATTTCGCGCCGAGATCATGAAAAGTTGGCGCAGCTTTTTATTAGAACATCCTTTTGGAAATCTTAGTGATTGGACCACCTCCTATGGCGGAGAAGATAAACAGGCAATTATCTCCAAAGAAGAAAGCCGGGAGATTGTCAAAACTCTTTCATTGAAACCTTTTGAAAGTCTTTTTAAAGTAATGATCATTTGGCAGCCGGAATACTTCCACCCTTCGGCTGCCAATGGAATTCTGAAAATAGTAGAGGAGCCACCGCCCAATACTTTTTTTCTGTTGGTCTCCAATAATCCCGAAAGATTGTTGCCTACCATTTTGTCAAGAACCCAGCAAGTGATTGTACCCATGCTCACAGATGAAGACTTGGAAAATTACCTCATGAAGCAGCCAGGCCTCGACGAAAAAAAGAGAAAGAAAATCTCCACCGAAGCCGAAGGGAATCTGCACCTCGCACTGGAGTTGATGGTGAGTGATGTGGAAGATCACCATGAACGGTTGGTTGGCTGGATGCGCGCTTGCTTCAGACGCGACTATCAACAGATGATTTCGCTTACCGAAGAATTTCATGAATTTGATAAAATGCAGCAACAGTCCTTCTTATATCATGCCCTCACCATGATGCGCGAAACGCTGCTTGCCCATGCAGGAGCTAACAGCATACTTCGGAGCCGTAATGGTGAAGAAAAGTTTGTTCAGGATTTCAGCAAGGTGATGACCGTTTCAAAAATTGAAAAAACCAATAATCTTATCACTGAAGCAAGCTACCATTTGGAAAGAAATGGCAGTGCCAAGATGATTTTTTTGGACCTTTCACTGCAGCTTTCTAAAGTGATGAGTGGATAATGGTCAACATTTGCCACAGATGACACTGATTATCACTGATAAAAACATCTGTGCAAATCTGTGGCTATTAAATTTGTCCTAATCTATGGGGCAAATGTCCGTCAGGCTGAATCTCGCGGCTTTCATTTCAAGAAAAACTGATATATTTTTGCCGATCAATTAATAAACCTATGATAAAGGCCCTCACTACTTTTTTTGTTTTCATATTGCTCATGAGCAGTTGTGCCCAGGAAAAAAAGGACGCTGTCATTACCATTAAGACCAGCCAGGGCGACTTGGTTGCCATCCTTTATGACGAAACCCCCAAACACAAAGCAAACTTCATTAAGCTCGCGAAGGAACATTTCTTTGACAGCATGATTTTTCATCGCGTAATCTCAGGATTCATGATCCAGGGTGGTGACCCCGAATCAAAGAAGGCAGTCGCAGGACAGCGTCTTGGAAACGGGGGACCTGGGTACACGGTGGATGCTGAGTTCAATCCTAAATTCTACCATGAAAAAGGTGCATTATCAGCCGCGCGGCAAAGTGATCAAGTAAATCCTACGAAGGCCTCAAGCGGAAGCCAGTTTTATGTTGTGCAGGGCACTGTACTGGCGGCGGCCGACGTTGAGAATTTGAAATTCGACCAGATGAAACTCATGACTGGCCTTCGCAAAATGTTTGAAGACCCTGCTAACAAACCTTTATTGGATTCACTCAATGCACTTTACTACTCTGGAGATGTACCGGCATATACAAAACGCCTTAATGAACTGGCCCCGCGCATCGAAAAAGCGACAGGCATCAAAGTCACAAGGGAAATTTCAGAAGAGAAAAAGAAAAGCTACACCACCGTCGGCGGCGCTCCTCACCTCGATGGAGAATACACTGTTTTTGGAAAAGTTATAAAAGGGCTTGAAGTGATTGATAAGATTGCCATGGTACAACGCGACGCATCAGACCGACCGCTGGAAGACGTTAGAATGTTTGTCACTGTGGAAGAAATGTCAAGAAAGAAGATCACAAAAGAATATGGCTACTTGTACCCACCACCTGCAAAGTGACAAAAATCCTTGTCACCGGTGCAAATGGACTGCTGGGTCAAAAACTGACTTTACTGCTCTCGAATGATCCTGAGGTAGAAGTTATCGCGACCACCCGGAGCAAACTAAATTACGCTTTGCCAAAAGGTCGCTTTGAAAAACTGGACATTACAAAAGTGGAGCAGGTGGTGGATGTCATCAGCACAGTTAGGCCCGATGTCGTCATCCACACCGCAGCGATGACCCAGGTTGATCAATGCGAAACGGAACAGGCCGCCTGTTGGCTAAACAATGCAACCGCTGTAGAGTATGTCGTGAAAGCTTGCGAAAAAACAAGCGCACACCTCATTCATGTTTCTACCGATTTCATCTTTGATGGAAGCTACGGCCCCTTGGAAGAATCCGCCAAACCAAATCCGATCAGCTATTACGGACGAAGCAAGCTGGAGGGAGAAGAAATTGTCCAGAAGAGTAAACTTAGTTGGGCCATTTTACGGACGGTACTGGTGTATGGTGTGACGAAAGACATGACTCGTTCAAATATTGTATTGTGGGTAAAGAAAAGTCTGGAGGAAGGAAAGTCCATAAACGTAGTCAATGACCAATGGCGAACTCCAACACTTGCGGAAGATCTTGCAATAGGTTGCATGCTGGCGGCAAAGAA
Organism: Cyclobacteriaceae bacterium; assembly: GCA_043776495.1. Classification (GTDB taxonomy): domain Bacteria; phylum Bacteroidota; class Bacteroidia; order Cytophagales; family Cyclobacteriaceae; genus ELB16-189. Next base: position 620 of record JAYVRH010000004.1, on the reverse strand, counting down.
ACGTGCGATGGGCATCTATCATATCTCTGGTGCCGAGATGATGACACCGTATGACATTGCCATCCGGACTGCCAACTTCTTTCACCTTGACAAAGACCTTATAAAAGCGACCGATTCAACTCAGTTTCGGCAAGCTGCCCGGCGACCACCCAAGACCGGGTTTATCATAGACAAAGCAAAACGAGAGCTCGGGTTTAAGCCTCATTCATTTGAAGAGGGGCTTGGGGTGATTAAGACACAGATCCAAATTACCCAGTAGACCTGTTAGATTTTTAGAAACCTAACAGGTCTCGAAGAGTGAATCTACATGTGAGTAGTCGGTGACAACACCGACTACATGCAGTCACAAGCAAATTCCTCTTTGCGTCTTGGCGCCTTTGCGGTGAAATTAATTAATCCACAATCTCCACAATCGGCTGACCGGTACAGCCGGAGGGGAACCTCACAAACGGTGTGAGTAAGTGTGAGTGATCGGTGACAACACCGATCACATGAAGTCACCAGCAAATCCTTCTTTGTGGCTTGGCGCCTTTGCGGCTAAATTAACTAAACCACAATCGGCTGACCGGTACATCCGGAGGGGAACCTCCAAACGGAGTGAGTAGGTGTGAGTGATCGGT
>JAYVRH010000003.1:0-9371 GCA_043776495.1 Cyclobacteriaceae bacterium | reverse complement strand
TTCGATGGCCTTCAGGGTGGACTCTGCATTCATCCCCCCTATCACACGATCATTGTGCACCAATTCAAAAATCACGTTTCCAGGAAGAACTCTCTCCGGACAGTAAGCCATAAAGATTTTATCTTTTAGCTCAGGTCTTTTGGCAATTAGCATTTCATAAATGTGCTCCGTCGTTCCCACAGGACTTGTTGACTCGATAATAAACAAATCTCCCTGCTTCAAGTACGGCGCGATGCTCATTGACGCAGCCTCCACATAAGCAAGATCTGGTTCATGGTTGGCCTTGAAGGGTGTTGGAACCGCCACGACAAAGACATCGGCTGAAACAGGCGTTGTCTCTGCTTTGAAGAAACCGCGATCCACTACATACTTGACGAGGCCGTCCAGATCTGGCTCAACAATATGAATTTTGCCCTGCTTGATCGTTTCAACAACCCGCTGATTGGTGTCCACACCGTGGACGTGAATTCCTTTGCTTGCGATGAGTGCCGCGGTGGGCACCCCGATGTAGCCCAATCCAACTAAAACAACCTTGATTTCCTTTTTCATGAATGTTTTGAAATTAAAATATCTGCTATGCGCTTGCTTGTCTTTCCATCTCCATAAGGGTTGACTGCCTGGGCCATGGTTCTGTAGCTACTTTCATTGTCAAGTAATTCTGTCACAGCCGAAACAATGACCGCCCTATTCGTCCCCACCAACCTGGCTGTTCCTGCGGCGATACCCTCTTCACGCTCTGTCACCTCCCTCATCACAAGAACTGGTTTGCCGAGGGCCGGAGCTTCTTCCTGAATGCCACCTGAATCGGTCAGCACAAGGAAAGACCGGTTCATCAACCATATCAGGTGGGGATAATCCAGCGGCTCCAACAAATGAATATTTGAAATGCCCGATAAGGTTCTGTTCACAACTTCCCTAACGTTGGGATTAAAGTGCACCGGGTATACGAATTCAACATTGGGATATGTCAATGCCAGCTCATGAATCGCTGCACAAATATTTTCGAAAGGCTCCCCAAAACTTTCTCTTCGGTGGCCAGTAATCAACACGATCCTTTTTTCAAGGTTAACGTTGTGAAACAATTTTCTGTAGCTGCCGTCTGGTTGCATTCCAATGATATTAAGGCCCAGATGGAGGGCATCCACAACCGTGTTTCCCACCTGAAATACATTATTCGTGATTCCTTCCTTCAATAAATTATCAACAGACTTTTCAGTAGGCGCAAAATGAAATTGAGCAAGATGCCCTACCATAATCCTATTAGCCTCCTCGGGGTAAGGAGAAAACAAGTTGGCACTTCTCAGCCCCGCTTCAACATGTGCTACTGGTATCTTCCGGTAAAAGCCCGCCAAGGCACCCGCAAAAGCTGTTGTAGTGTCTCCCTGCACAACAACACAATCAGCCGAAAATTCTTCCATCACGCTCTTCAGGCCCAACAATGCATGAGCTGTAATATCAAATAGTGTTTGATTAGGGCGCATCAGATTGATATCATAGTCAGGCTTGATAGTGAAGAAGTCCAGAACCTGATCAAGCATAGACCGATGCTGCCCCGTCACACAAACTCTGCTTTCAATTTCATGGCGCTGCCTGAATTCCAGGATCACAGGAGCCAGTTTAATAGCTTCAGGCCGGGTTCCAAAAACAAATAAAACTTTCACTTGAACTCCATTTTACTTTCTGACATCAAAGGCAATTTCTGATCTCTCAATGAAACAATCGCTTTGGTTTTACTGACCCTCCAATCAATCAAAAGGGCAGGGTCATCGTAATAGATTCCTGCTTCACTCGCGCGATTGAAAAATTTATCAGTCTTGTAGAGAACCTGGGCGTCGTCACTGAGAACCGAAAAACCATGAGCAAACCCAGCGGGAATCAACATCTGTTTTCTATTGTTATGCGACAGTTCGATGGAAAAAACTTTCTTAAAAGTTGGATAGGAAGATCTAAGATCAACCACTACGTCCAAAACAGTGCCCGACAGCACCCTTACCAATTTTGTTTGGGCAAAGGGAGGTTTCTGAAAATGAAGACCTCGAATCACATTTTTATGAGAGTGTGATTGATTGTCTTGTATAAACTCCACATCAATTCCGGCTTCACTTAATGACTTCTTGTTGTATGATTCATAAAAATGTCCTCTGTGGTCTTCAAATACACTCGTCTCGATAATCAGGAGCCCTTCAAATTCAGTTTTAGTGATCTTCACTTCATTCTCATTTTGTTACGAAATCATTATGCGGACAGTGGTTCTTAAAGTTTCTTTATCTGACCATTTATCAATTCATACAACTCGCCGCTCTCTTCACATACTGCTTGTCCTTCTGCATCAAAATGCAGCCGGTGACCGAACTCGCTCATCCAACCGATTTGCTTTCCCGGATTGCCGACCACGAGCGCATAATCCGGGACCTCCTTTGTGACCACGGTACCTGCGCCAATGAAGGCATATCGTCCGATTGGGTGTCCGCATACGATGGTTGCATTTGCTCCGATAGAAGCCCCCTTTTTCACCAGCGTTTTTTCATAGCTGCCTTTTCTATTCACAGCACTTCGCGGATTGGTAACGTTCGTGAAGACCATGGAAGGACCAAGAAAAACATCATCCTCACAAATCACCCCGGTATAGATTGAAACATTATTTTGAATTTTAACATTGTTGCCCAGCACCACTTCCGGCGACACCACTACATTTTGTCCAATGTTACAGTTTCTTCCTATGTGGCAATTAGTCATGATGTGGCTGAAGTGCCAAATCTTGGTCCCCTCCCCGATCTCACAACCGGGATCGATCACTGCAGTGGCATGTGAAAAGTAAGAGGTCGAAACATCCATATTATCCAAAACTTTTAATAGAATCGCAAATATAAGATAACTGCTCAGGATCCATCTCTGTGTGAATCGGCAATGACAATACAGTCTTCGATAGATCTTCTGCAACTGGGAAAGAACCTTCCTTTACATTTTCTTTACGATAGGCTTTCTGAAAATGCAAAGGGACCGGGTAATAAATCATGGATGGAATACCTTTCTCCTGCAGATATGATCTCATCTCGTCGCGGTCAATTCCTTTTACGACCAAGGTGTACTGGTGGAAAACATGGGTAGAGTATGAAACCCTGGAAGGAGTTTTCAAATAAACTACCTCTTTCAAGTTTGAATCGTAATAATCAGCAACGACACTTCGTTTCTGGGCATACTGATCAAGGTAGTTCAGCTTTACATTGAGAATGGCAGCCTGCAAAGTGTCCAACCGACTGTTAACACCGACCAGATCATGGTAGTATTTCTTCTTTTGCCCGTGGTTGGCGATCATTTTTATTTTTTCTGCAAGGTAAGTATCATGGGTAAATAACGCTCCTCCATCTCCAAAAGCGCCCAAATTCTTTGACGGAAAAAAAGATGTTGAACCCACTACGCCCAGTGTCCCGGCTTTTTTCGCCGTTCCATCAGTGAAAATGTAATCAGCACCAAGGGATTGAGCCGCATCTTCAATGACATGCAGTTTATATTTTCCTGCCAATTCCATCAACGGCCCCATCGCAGCGCACTGTCCATATAAATGCACTGGCACGATAGCGACCGTTTTCTTTGTGATCCGCTTTTCAACCTCTGAAACATCAACTGTGAACGAATCCACCGCTACATCCACAAAAACCGGAACCAGCTTTAGGAGGGCAATGACTTCAGCGGTGGCAACATAGGTATGAACGGGAAGGATAACTTCATCGCCGGGCTCAAAGTCAAGCGCCATCATAGCAATCTGCAGGGCATCTGTACCATTACCGCAGGTTATCACATTTGTACCTCCCATGTATCGGGAGAGGGCGCTTTCAAAATTCTTTACGGCAGGACCTTGAATAAAATCTGTTGCCTCCAACACTTGTTGAATCGCCGTATCTATTTCCTGCTTTATTAGGGTGTACTGACCATGCAGGTCAACCATTTTTATCGGTCGCATAATTCAATTTTTGTTCCCAATTCCAGGCGTCCCGCAAAGCCTCCTCAATACTTAATTTTGTCTCCCATTCCAGAAGGCGTAAGGATTTGTGCACATCAGAGTATACTTTTTCGATATCTCCTGGTCTTCGCGGTCCTACTGAATATTTAATCCTGATTCCCGTTACTTTATAGAATTTCTCCACCAATTCCAGAACGGAAACAGGTTTGCCTGAACCAAGATTGATGGCCTCAAACCGATTTGGCAAATGCATCATCTTTTGCAAAGCCCGGACATGGGCCTTGCCAAGGTCAACGATGTGAATGAAATCACGAAGACAACTTCCATCCGGAGTAGAATAATCGTTTCCAAAAATCGTAAGCTTGGCCCTTTTCCCCGCCGCTGTCTGGCTAATGTAAGGAACCAGATTATTAGGAACGCCAATGGGCAACTCACCGATGAATCCGGAAGGGTGGGCACCGATCGGATTAAAGTACCGCAACGATATTACCCGGAGGTCTTGCCATGCCTTCACTTCATCTTCCAAAATCCTTTCACAGATTTGTTTGGTAGCACCATACGCTGATTCGGCCCTTTTGAAAGGTGCTTCCTCTGTTACAGGAATTTCGTCGGGTTGTCCATACACAGTGCAAGAGGAAGAGAAAACCATTTTTGATACAGCACACTCTCTCATAACCTCCAGCAAAGTCATCAAGGTGCCGATATTATTTTGGTAATAAATCAAAGGCTTTTGAACTGATTCATTCACAGACTTGAATGCAGCAAAATGAATAACACTGGCAATGTCCTTATGCAGTTGAAATATGCTCCTCAGTTGAGCCGTGTCTTTGCAATCAATTTTATAAAATGGAAGTTTTCGGCCAATAATTCTCTCAGCCCCCTCCACCAAACTGATGCTGCTTCTTGAAAGGTCATCAACAATGACCGGCTCCATACCGGCTTGCACCAGCTCCACAACAGTATGAGCACCAATGTATCCAGCACCACCTGTCACCAGGACTTTCTGATAATTCATTTTATAATCGTGCTGTGATCAAAGACTTGTCGAGGAACCCTTTCACGTCATAGACCACCGTCTTTTCAGAGCGTATTTTCTTCCATGGCAGGTCTTTAAACTCATCATGGCTTACGGCAAGCACAATTGCGTGATACTGTTTTTCCAGCGAAGGGATCAAGGATATGTGATATTCATGGTTGACCTCTTTCGGGTCGGCATGAGGATCATAGATGTCTACATCGGCTCCGTAACTCTTTAACTCCCTGACCACGTCTACTACTTTACTATTTCTGATATCCGGGCAGTTTTCCTTGAATGTCAGACCTAATACCAATACGCTTCCTCCTTTTATTGGTTGATCATGTTGTGCCATCAATTTTATTATGCGGCTGGCGATATAAATGCCCATGTTATCATTTATTCTCCGGCCCGAAAGAATAACCTCCGGACGATATCCGAGGCCTTCTGCTTTGTGTGTGAGGTAATATGGATCTACGCCAATACAATGCCCACCCACAAGACCGGGCTTAAAAGGCAGAAAGTTCCATTTAGTTCCTGCAGCCAGCAGTACTTCGTGGGTATCGATGCCCATGCGTTCAAAAATAAGAGCCAATTCATTTACAAATGCAATGTTGATATCGCGTTGCGAGTTTTCAATTACTTTGGCTGCTTCGGCCACCTTAAGAGATGAGGCTATATGCGTGCCCGCTTTGATTATCTTTTTATACAACTGATCTACTTTGAGAGCGACCTCCGGAGTACTCCCACTCGTTATCTTTTTTATGGTCGGGAGGCGGTGTTGTTTATCTCCCGGGTTGATTCTCTCAGGAGAATAACCACAGAAAAAATCCGTATTAAATTTTAGCCCACTCATCTCTTCCAAAACTGGAACGCATATCTCTTCAGTACATCCGGGGTACACCGTCGATTCGTAGATAACGATATCATTCATTTTAAGCACCTGTCCTACCGTTCTGCTGGCACTGATCAGTGGGCGCAAATCAGGCTGCTTGTAATCATCCACCGGAGTGGGGACTGTAACAATGAAATAATTGACTTCCTTCAATTCGGTCGGATCAAACGAACATGAAAGTTGAGAGGACTGTTTTAGCTCTGCCTCACTCACCTCTTTTGTTCTGTCATGCCCCAAGGCAAGTTCCTGAATTCTCTTTTTGTCAATATCAAACCCAACGGTCTTCATAACATTACCGAACTCAACGGCAAGCGGAAGCCCCACATAACCCAAACCTATAATCCCGACTTTATCCATACAATTTTTTGATTTTATAATAATCCCGATACCAATTGACAAACTTTTCGATACCCACCTCAATGGAAGTGGCAGGTTTAAAGCCGGTTTCTCTCTCCAAGTCGGATATGTCGGCATAAGTTTCAGCAACATCTCCATCCTGAAGAGGTAAAAAATTCTTGATGGCTTTTTTTCCTAATCTGTCCTCGAGCACCTCGATGAACGTCATCAGTTCAACCGACTTGTGATTACCAATATTAAAAAGCCTGTAAGGAGCAAAGCTTGATGCCGGATCGGGTTGCAACCCACTCCAGCTCTTGTTCCCTGTCGGGGTTAGAGGCATCAGTTTATAGATGCCTTCAACGATATCATCAATGTAAGTAAAGTCGCGTTTCATCTTTCCAAAATTGTATACATCAATCGGCTGACCTTCTAAGATGGCTTTTGTAAAAATAAATAACGCCATATCCGGTCGTCCATAGGGCCCATATACTGTAAAAAAGCGCAGGCCTGTTGTGGGTAATTGATATAAGTTAGAATACGCATGCGCCATTAATTCATTTGCCTTCTTTGATGCAGCATAGAGTGCCAAAGGATGATCCACATTATCATGAACTGAAAACGGCATTTTCTTATTGGCGCCATAAACAGAACTTGAAGATGCATAGATCAACTGCCGCGGTCGAAAGTGACGGCAAGCCTCCAACACATTCAAAAACCCAGTGAGATTACTTTCCAGGTAAGCGTAAGGATTGGTGAGTGAATACCGGACACCTGCCTGGGCTGCAAGATTGACGACCACCTCAAAAGTATTCTTTTCGAATATCTCATCAAGTTCTTTTTTGTCTTTGAGGTCAGTTCTAAAAAAACGGAAGGTGGGATATGCCTTTAATAGTTTAAGCCGGTTCTGTTTTAATGTCACATCATAATATTCATTCAGATTATCAATGCCGACCACATCCAATCCGTCATCCAGCAACTTTTTAGAGAGATGAAACCCAATGAAGCCAGCCGCTCCTGTAATTAGAACTGAGGCGGAAGAATTCATTTTTTGCATAATAAACAGCTTTTTGAGCAAAGAGTGACTGCAAAAGTATTTATTTTCGCACATTCACAGCAAAAAATCATTTGTGAAACCCGTACTCAATTGGTTTCATGAATGATTAATTTAAATAAAACTTTTCGGATCAAATTATCCCAAAATTTCTTGAAAGAACTTTTTCTCCTACAACTCAGATTAGAGATACGGAAAAAATCCGTCATCATAAGCTTGCTTTTGTATCTGGTATGCCTGGTCTTTATCAACTACATTACCTTGGGCCTGCAAAATGTGATGACCATTCCCGGTATATGGAGTGCCTTGTTTTGGATCGCACTCCTTTCTGTCCTGGTAAATGCAATCGCTAAAAGTTTCATTCAGGAAAAATCAGGATCAGGAATTTATTTGTACAGTTTGGCAGCCCCCACTGACATCATTCTTTCTAAGATATTCTATGGATTCCTTTTGTGTGCAGGAATCTGTAGTGCTGGGTTTTTGTTCTTTTCTTTATTATTGACCAATCCGATACAGGACGTACCACTATTTTTTCTAACATTAGCACTTAGCGCTTTCGGCTTTTCAGCCTCCTTATCCATTCTTTCTGCTCTAGCTTCTAAAACCAATAATAGCAGTGTTGTAATGGCTGTCCTAAGTTTTCCTGTAATCATAGGCATTCTGCTCATGTCTATTAAAATCACCAAAAACTGCATCGATGGACTGGATCGCGCCGCGAGCCTGGATGAATTGCTCACGCTGGCGGCGATAAATCTCCTGGTTACCGCCGTTTCCTATTTGCTCTTCCCCTATATTTGGCGGAGTTAAAAAGCTTTCTCCTCTTACAGCTCCCATGAAAATATCCTGGTGGAAAATTTTGTCTGTAATACTCTTGCTCTACACGATTGCCGGTGGGTTTCTACTAGAGGTGCCACGACTCACCATCGTCAATGAAACGATACGCGCTTTGTATTTTCATGTTCCGATGTGGTTTGGTATGGTGTTGATGTTTTTAGTGTCAACCTGGTATGCAATTCAATACTTAAGAAAACCCTCTCTAAATGCTGATATTATTTCTGTAGAGTTTGCAAACACAGGCCTCGTTTTTGGCCTGCTCGGCATCGTCACAGGAATGATATGGGCCAACTACACGTGGGGCTCTCCCTGGCATGGCGATCCAAAACAAAATGGTGCTGCCATTGCTACGTTAATCTACGTCGCCTACTTTGTTCTTCGTGGGTCCCTTGAAAATTCAGAACAGCGGGCACGCCTCAGTGCCGTGTATAACATTTTTGCCTTTGCTGCAATGGTGCCCTTGATCTTTATCATCCCACGCCTCACCAGTTCGATGCACCCTGGCAATGGTGGAAACCCCGGCTTCAACATGTACGATCTCGACAATAATATGCGAATGGTCTTTTACCCTGCAGTGATTGGTTGGATATTGTTAGGGATATGGATTGCCTCTGTGCGCGTTCGACTTCATCGTGCTGAAGAAAAAATTCTGGATTTGGAATATGAAAAAAATAAGTAGTGTTCTCTTTGCTCTGTTGTTTGCAATTCCGGCATTCTCCCAAGAAGTGGAAATGGCCGACGGTCTGCGGTCAGAAGGAAAAATTTACGTCCTTGTATCGATCCTCTTAGTAATTTTGATCGGCCTGGTAGCTTATCTCATCAGCATTGACCGGAAAACCGCTCGTTTAGAGAAGAAACTGGATGAAAACAGCCGCCACTGACAGGGTGACAATAATGCTGGTTGGAAGAATCTATTTGGATCGTAAATTTGCATGATTGAATAGGGCCCCATGAAAAAGTCACACATCATCGCCATTGTAGTCATTGCAGCCGCCATTGCAATCATCATTTCCACCGCAGGAGATGCAAGTACCTATGTCACTTTTGATCAGGCCTATCAGATGGCCTCTGTAGGCAATAAGGGCGGTATTCATGTGGTTGGCGAACTTAAAAAAGACGGCGCGGGAGAAATCATCGGTCTCGAAAAAAGTTCAGACAATCTTTCATTCTCTTTTATTCTATTGGACGAAAACAAAAAAGAGCAGAAGGTTTACTACAACGAGCCGATGCCTCCTGATTTCACCCGTTCTGAGAAAGTAGTAGTTATTGGCAGCTA
>JAYVRH010000002.1:0-2803 GCA_043776495.1 Cyclobacteriaceae bacterium | reverse complement strand
GCTTGTTGCGCACAGAAAAATCCCGTGGAGAGAATGTCTCCAAGCAAGAGGCCTTCTTCCAGTGAAACCCCCTCAGGTATTTTCATAAGGGTGCTGTCGGCCATAGGTACCCTTACATATTCGGCCTGACCGCCTTGCAGGCCTTTTCCCTGTTCCACCCAGCCATACAATTGATTGTGAATGCAACGGCAGGTAAGTCCCATGCGGCAGTAATAACACTGCCCACAGTTAGTAGTAAACGGACTCATCACCACATCGCCTTTGCGATGAGTGCGAACTGCTTTTCCAAACTCCACGATCTCACCTGCAAACTCATGGCCCATGGCCGTGCCTGCATCAATTCCTTTCTCTCGCTCGTGGTACACATGAAGGTCCGAGCCACAGATGGCACAGGCTTTCATTTTTACAATCACATCAGCAGCATGAAGGATTTGCGGGTCAGCGATTGATTCGTACCGGATGAGTTGTTTGCTGCGGAACGTGAGGGCTTTCATATTGAGTTACAGCATTTTTTAATGGCTAATCGTTTTGTGTATCGCCCTCCGAAAGTTTCTGAAGGCGGGGAAGGTGAGGGCTTTCATAAAGGAGTTAGAGCATTTTAACCGTACGTGATGGCCGTTTTAGTTGGTATCGAGCCATCACTGGCTATTTTAATTTTTTGGTTTGCGTGGCGTTTAACGAACTGACAACTTTCTTTCCTGTCTTGGCTTCAATTTCCTTTCTTGTATTTCCCGCTATGGTTCCTCCTTGTCTTGCGACCACTTTGCTTTCATCTAGATTCGTCGGTTTTTTCTCTTTAGAAATCTCTTTGGTCGTGGCTTCTGCCAGCATGTTCAACACCAATTCTAAATTGGTCATGCCTGCGTGCCGGAATACCGACACTTCGGTATGCAGGCATGTGGTCACGAAGGTTCTCTTTTTTTAGATCCTTATGTTTCTTGTATTGCTTAACAGACTTACCACTCCAGGCCTTGGTGATAATATCAGTGAGCATCGCGAAGTCCATTCCCTTCTTAACACCTCGTTTTTCCCATTCATCGGTCAACTCCTTTCGCACCTCAATGCTCTTCAGTCTTTGATTGATCCAATCTTTGGAGTACCCTTTAGCGAGATACGTTTCCATAGCGCGGTCAAAGCTCAATTCGGGGTCTTCTGTTTCTTCAATGCGTTCATAACCAACTCTTGCCAGCCATAATTTGAACGGTTCTGCTTTGAGGGATGGAATGGATTGGATTAGTCTCAGAAGTTGTTCTGTGTCTCCGACATCCGTTAGCCTCAGTTTACCATCTGGAGCTGTCATTTTCAAAGCGTTACAATTTGTAACGGTTTCATTTCCATCATCTTTCAGTCTCTTTTTGAGCACTCGCCAATAGACTTGTGGATTTGGGCTATCTGTTAAAACACCCACTACATCCACAATGGAGAAATACCATTTCTCAACCTCTTCATCCCAGTGGCTTCGTATTTTTTGGTGATTGAAAACCTGTATGTTGCTCATAATCTTAACAAAATAGCAATAATCAATGAGCAGGAAGACGGTCGTAGTACATGTTTTCCAGACAATATTTTTTGATTTGTCCTAACTCGGTAAAGAATCTGAAAGCCGGTTAAACCAATACTTTTTACTTTCTCCCCGTAGCGCGCTTCCGTTCAGGAAGACCTGGGCTCACATCACTGAAGAGATTATTCAATTCAAGGTCTACCCTACCCACGATCATTGAAAAGTCTTCCACGCGCTCTACGAAGTCAAGTTTGTTAACATCGATCACCAACAGCTTCCCTTGCTTGTATCCTCCGATCCATGTTTCATAGTGTTCATTTAAATTTCTCAAATACTCTAGCTTGATGTTGTATTCAAAGTCACGGTCGCGTTTTTGAATCTGTTGCACCAGTTTGGGAATGTCTGCCTTGAGGTAAATCAACAAATCGGGAGGCTGAACAAAATGGATCATCGAATTAAAAATATCCAGGTAGCTCTGATAGTCACGATCGGTGATGTGGCCGCTCTTGTGCAAGTTGGCGGCGAAGATGTGCGCATCTTCATAAATGGTGCGGTCCTGAATAATCGTTTTCTCGCTGTTTCGGATTTGATGCACCTGATTGAAGCGGCTATTCAAAAAATAAATCTGCAGGTGAAAGGCCCACCGGGTCATATCAGAATAGAAATCTTTGAGGTATGGATTATGGTCTACTGATTCATAGAGGGGTGTCCAATTGTAATGCCGCGATAATTTTTCTGCCAGGGTTGTCTTTCCGGAACCAATATTGCCGGAGATCGCGATGTGTTTGAGGGTGCTCATGGATTGCTAAATTTAGGAATTTCATGAGAATCAGATTCTCCTGCCGAAAAAGAAATTGAATCGGTCGAAATTGCCTTTGTGGCGACACGTTGGTTTTTCTTTTCATAGCGAACTCGAAGGTCGCGGCACCCGAGACGGGACCGCGAAGACATTCCCATTATAGAAGAATGAATTAAGGTGGGATGGTTAAATCCCTTGACATGTCTTCGCGGTTTTTTGATGTCTCACCAAGAATACCGCGATCTACAGGCTTAATTTAAGGCGCCGGCGGTTGGTTCGTGGTTAATTCTTTTGTGGCTACATGTTGGCTTTTCATTTCATGGCAACTAGAAGGTCGCGGCACCCGAGACTGGGCCGCGAAGAGCAGACTGTCCAACCAAATACCGCACATTCTGGATAAATTCTGATCTTCGCGCGATGAGAATTCTTCTTGCCTTTGTCTTTTGCTGGCTCTTCCTGATGTCTTGCTCCAATAAAAAAGAGGAGAAATGTGCTTTTGTTCC
>JAYVRH010000001.1:0-2803 GCA_043776495.1 Cyclobacteriaceae bacterium | reverse complement strand
GCGATTCCCTTGCCTGTGCTTCTGCTTTTTGCAGATCGAGGAAGCGTTGATAGGATCGTTCAAATTCTTTTGTGAACCGGATTATTATATCCTTTTCCTCGGGAGTTGATTGCCTGGTATGGCCATAGCCAAGGAATCCAAACTTACAACTGGCCTCCGTTATATATAAGCCATCCGAGAAGTCTTCTATTTTTGATCTGAACTCCTCCGGTATCATAGAAATAAAATCTTTCAGCATCTCCCAAGTCTGGGGCATCATTTCTTTTGGAAAGTGATGGGCACTGATGGAATAGTATTCACCTTTTTTCCAGGTGTCAAAAGCCAGTTTCCAAACTGGTGAAGCATCAATATCCAATACCTGTTCAGCAAGCACCCGGTTTCCTACATTGCCGCTGATCCTGAAAGTAAAGGAGTTGGAAGCCTGGTCTATGATACTTAGATGGGCATAGGGTGGGCAAATGCCCAACACATCAAACTGGTCGATCAGCACGGTTAGCAGGTCGAACAATTCATCTGATTTATGCATGGCCATTGCCCTGGCCCGAACTCTTTCTAATGATAGTTGTATTTGGGCTTCCCGTGTTTGTGCTTCTGCTTTTTGAAGATCGAGAAAGCGGGTATAGGCTTGTTCGAACACTTTCGAGAACCTTTTCAGGATATCGATTTCGCTTTCTGTAAGAGTTCTCTGCTTATGAAAATGAAGACCCAGGATGGAATGCCTTGTAGCGGCAAATGATTGCGTCAGGAATTCTTGTTGTAAAATCCAACTCTTTAAATCATTGGTTAGGTTTTTTAGATCGGTATGCTCAAATGCATAATCGAACCATTTGTTTTTTTCTTCTAAAGAATAAGTTTTTGAAAAATAATCTAACCCGGATTCTTTAGCTTTCCAGAAATCATTAGTAGTTGGCGAATCATAATAAGGCATTCTAAAGCAAGTAGTATAATGTTGATTATGATTATCGGCTAACCAACCCATTGCTTCTTTGGAACCTTCGGTGAACGTAATGATAAAAGCCGCCCCGTCAATAGAAAAATTCAGTTCTTCTAATTTTTCATATACTACGGCAACCACCTCATTTAGCTCATCACTTTTATGCATCGCCAATGAACGCGAACGAACTTTTTCTAAGGCAGCTTCAATCTGTGCTTCTCTTGCCTGTGCTTCAGCTTTTTGCAGATCGCGGAAGCGTTGATAGGCCAGATTGAAAACTGCGGCACCCCGCCTTTGTAAGTAAGTCGCTTCGGTTGATGGCATGCTCTCAGTTATCATCAGCAGCGCCCCGCCCGAAAATTTTGAAAAATGATAGTATAGGATTTCGGGTACTTTAATTTGACCGCCTGAATCGTATTCAATAGTTTCAGGTGCTACTCTCGCCAAAACACGGTACCACTCCTTCAGCATAGCACCATCTGAAACAATCAGATAACAGGTGAGCTCACTTTTGTAATTCCGGATGACTTCTCTTGCCCATTGGCTGTCGAGAGGGGCAGTGGCTACTCCTGTGATTACATCATTATCTGAACCTCCGTAAGGCCTGTTCGACCACCAGGCTTCAAGGGTATTGGCATTGTCTTTATACAAATGAATGATAGAAGATTCTAAATCGGCCTGCCCTAACCACCCCATCTGGCTTCGCAAAACAGTGACTACATTAATCAAGTCGTTAGAAGTATGCATGGCCAGAGATGCTGCTCTGATTTTTTCGAGAGCAGTTTCAATCCTGGCTTCGCGAGCTTGTCCTTCTGCTTTTTGGAGATCGAGAAAGCGGGTATAGGTGAGATCAAACTCTTTGGAAAAGCGGTACAGTATCTCCAGGTTTTCCTCCGCCAACGCCTCAAGGCCATCAGCTAATAGCCCGCCAAAGTTGTGGAAGGAATAAGAGTTAAAGATTCGCTCAGGTGCGCGGATTCCGGCCTTCACTTCTTCGGGCAAATTGGCGGCAACAGTGTGGGTGAACAGGTAATCATCGAGTTCTTTTTTTTCTTCTCCCTTCAGTTCGTACACCCACTTGGGCACCTTTTCTTTCCACACCTGAAGAACTTTCTTGTGGTATGGATGAACAACAGGAAACGAAAAGATACCCGGGGTTTTATCCGTTTCGGAATTAGCCATCGCGACCCTAAGTGAATTATTCTCTTCATCGAAAAACCATAACATAGTGCGGGTGAGTGCAAAATGAAGTTTGGTGAGTTCGGTGAATACCGTGGCAATGACTTCCGATAGTTCCTCGGACTTTGTCATGGCCATTGCTCTGGCCCTGACTCGTTCAAGTCCCAACTCTATTTGAGCCTGCCGGGTCTGTGCTTCTGCTTTTTGTAGATCGAGGAAGCGGGTATAAGCTTGCTCAAAAACGCGCGCAAAGCGCTTCAGAACATTATTTTCTTCGTCTGAAAATGTTTTGCCGGAATATCGGGCCAGGCAAATCGATCCGTTTTTAATGGCTGCAATAGAAAGATTATAGTAGGGTGAATCCAAGACATATTTTTTCCTGTCATGCGGAATATGTTTGAGATCAGAATATTCAAACATGTGGCTAAACCATTCATTTTTTTCTTCCCTGGAATATTGTCTGGAAAATAAGTCTGTCCCGGTACTGATGGCATCCAACAGAACCTTGCCTAATTTGCTCTGTTCAAAGAAAGGGATCATGACACGAGAAGAGTAATTCCGTTCATCGTTTTGTATCCATTGCTCGAACTCTAATGAACCCTCTTTATAGATGATGATGGAGGCGGTATCCGTTTCGATTGCCAATTCTTTCAGTCTGTCAAACACGGTGTTAATTACTTCTTGCAGTTC